>DASUUP010000262.1:0-3062 GCA_036373995.1 Acidimicrobiia bacterium | reverse complement strand
AATATCAGAGAGCGACCGAAGTCACCTACCTGGGCTATGTCTGGGGCTCACGATCCGCGTTACGACGGATGAGACGGCGCGACC
Organism: Acidimicrobiia bacterium; assembly: GCA_036373995.1. Lineage (GTDB taxonomy): Bacteria > Actinomycetota > Acidimicrobiia > Spongiisociales > ZC4RG35 > JANQRA01. The sequence goes on along the minus strand of DASUUP010000262.1, from coordinate 2,978 downwards.
GTGGCACCATCATTCAGGTCGGATCGGCCCTTGCCTACCGGGGGATCCCGGCCCAGTCGGCTTACTGCGGTGCCAAACACGGCATCAACGGCTTCACCGAATCGCTGAGAGCCGAGTTGATCAGCCATGGTGAACCTTCCGGCCGTCAACACCCCCCAGTTCTCTCACTGCCGATCCAAGTTCGAGAGGCACCCGATGCCCGTGCCCCCGATCTACCAGCCCGAAGTTGCAGCAGATGCAATCCGTTTGGCGTACCGCCGGCGGCGCCGTGAAGTGAATGTGGGCCTCCCCACGATCCTCACCGTCTTCGGCAACAAGATGTTCCCCGGCCTTCTCGATGGATACCTGGGACAAACCGGCGCTGGCAGTCAACTCTCGGATCGGCCCCGGGACGCCCGCAATGTGAGAGGGAACCTCTTCGAGCCCGTCGACGACGACTTGGGAGCTCACGGGATATTCGATGACCGCTCCCACGAGTCGAGCCCTGGTTTGTGGATTACCAAGAACCGTTGGCCATTGGCCGCCCTGGCGGGCGTCGGAATAGCCATCCTTCTCAGCCGGGATTGATCTCCGGCCGGTCAGGCGAATAGATCTGGGGGAATGGGCTAGTGGGTTGGCGGCTGATGCAGCGCGAGATGACGACCGCGGATCGGCAGACGCAGATAGATCGTTTCGGGACGATCCGGAATGGCGGGCCCGGGGACGGTGCGCGGAAGGAGCTGTCGAGCTCGATATCGAGTTTGCTCCAAGGTTCGAGCACGGGCTCACGGTGCCTGTGATCCACCGTGTGGACGGTGGTGCTGCGTCGGTTGCTACTCGGTCTGGCCTCTCCTCACACTGTGGTCGCTGCCAGTACCGAACGAAGGTCCTTCGCCTTGCGCCCCGTCAGCTTCTCGAAGTCGTTGCCGGACACGGCCAGATGACCCTGGCGTATCGCCGCGCCGAAGGAGGTCATTCCGCGCGCTGCCTCCAGCGGCATGCCAGTTGCCGCGGCCAGACCTTCGGCATATGAGTCGTCGTCCACATGCACCACTTCGATCTTCTTGCCCGTGACGCTGGAGAAGATGTCTGCGCGTTGGTCAGCGTCGACCAGCTCGGGACCGGTGATGTCGTAGGCGATCCCCGCGTGATCGCCTTCAACCAGGACCGCGGCTGCCGCGGCGGCACAGTCGTCCCGTGACACGTAAGCGACCCGACCCGACCCTTCATTGGTGACCAGGACACCGCTCTCGGCCGCGGCCGCCATCGAAGCCGACTGATACTCCGCATATATGGAGTTGCGGAGGAACGTCCAACCGACTCCGGAGTCACGCAGCTTCTGCTCTGTGGCTCGATGGTCGGGCACGACGAACGCAGGGTTGTCCGGGATCGGGTTGACGATCGACGTGTAGGCTACGAGCTCAATCCCAGCGTCAGTCGCTGCCTCGATTGCGGCGCCGTGCAGGGCTACACGGGCACCTACGGCGTCGGTCGAGATCAGCAGCATCCTCGTGCCACCGGCGAACGCGTCGGACAGTGAACCGGGCTCTTCGAAGTTCCCATAGCGAACTTGCGTCCCTTCGGCAGCGTACCCGCTGAGCTCCTCGGGCGATCTGGTGACGAGGAGCAACTCTGAAGCGTCGACAGTCTGCAACGCGTGGGCGATGACGCCTCCGGCGAGTTGGCCGGAAGCTCCGGTGATCACGATGCTCACGAGTTCTCCATTCGCTGGTCGATTCACCTCGGGGAACGAGGTCGGCGTGCGCGATCATTCCGGGCCGATCAGGCCATCCTCTTCAGGATCCGGGCCACGGTGAGCCAGGTTCTCGAGCTGATCGCCTTCCCGAATTGCTGCTCCAGCCAGACCATCACGTCCGGCGTCCGGCTGTTGACCGTGTCGGTCACGGTGAAGATCTCTCGATCGGTCCCCGCCACCACGCAGTAGTCCTTCCCCTCGGGTTGGAAGGGGAGCTTCCACTCGTAGTCGAGCGCTGACTTGCCGAAGGTCGCCAGCAGATAAGTCTCCGGGCCGTGCTCACGACTGCCAAACGGCTCCAGCTCCATGAGCCGACGCAGGTCTTCGCGGCTGCGCAGGATCGTCGTGCTCTCGAATCCGAGGTGGTCCTTCCATGCGTTCTCCAATTCGGTCTCGATGGCGATCGGATCTCCTGAGTCGGTCTCGAAGACGACGTTGCCGCTCGAGATGACCGTTTGCACGTGCTCGAAGCCGAGGCTCTCACACACGCGACGAAGGTTCTCATTGCTCTGGTTCGGATTGGACGGCGCTATGCCGCGGAGGAGAGCCACGTACTTGGTGGTCATGAGGTCTTGTCTAGTCGAATGGGTTGGTCGCCAGGACCGGCGCCACTAAACCTACGGAGAACATGGACTTCCGTCGGATCGGGTCGCTGCCTCCCTATGTCTTCGCCAAGGTCGACCAGCTCAAGCTGGAGGCGAGACGCCGCGGTGAGGACATCATCGATCTCGGCTTCGGCAACCCGGACATCCCATCACCCCCCGAGGCCGTGGAGAAGTTGCGAGAGGCCGCCCGCAATCCGCGCAACCACCGGTACTCGTCGTCCCGGGGAATCCCCAATCTGCGCAAGGCCGTTGCCGACCGCTATCAACGGAGGTTCGGAGTCACCCTCGACCCCGAGACCCAGGTGATCACGACAATCGGGGCCAAGGAAGGGCTGGCCCATCTGATCTGGGTCCTGGTTCAGCCGGGTGACGTCGCCTTGGTTCCGGAGCCCTCCTACCCGATTCACATCTTCGCCGGGTCCATCGCAGGTGCGGAGGTGAACAGTGTTCCCGTCAGCGGGACGGCCAACGAGTTCTTCTCTCAACTGAAGGCGACCGTCGACAACACCTGGCCCGTGCCTCGTGTCCTGATCGTCTCCTTCCCGCACAACCCGACCACCACCTGTGTCGACCTCGAGTTTTTCGAGCGTTTGGTGGCATATGCCCGTGAGAAAGGGATCTTCCTCGTCCATGACTTC
>DASUUP010000261.1:0-3326 GCA_036373995.1 Acidimicrobiia bacterium | reverse complement strand
GTTGACGCGGTGCGTCGCTACGGCAACTCCTACTCGTCTTCTATCGCGTACACCTCGTTGCCGCTGTACGACGAGCTGCGTGACCGTCTCTCGGCGATGATCGGAGCCCCGGTGCTCGTGGCGGGCACCACCACGTTGGCTCACATGGCGGCCCTGCCCGTGCTCGTTCGACCCGGTGACCTGGTCCTTGTCGACCGTCTGGCTCACGCCTCACTCCTCGGCGTCATCCCCACCCTTCAAGCGAGACGAGCCAGGGTGGAGCGCGTCGCCCACAACGATCTCGATCAGGTCGAGGAGCGTATCCAGTCGCATGATGGTCCGGTCTGGTACATCATCGATGGCGTCTACTCGATGCACGGTGACCTGGCACCGGCAACAGAGCTACGCGAGCTGGTCGAACGAAACGAGTCGCTTTGGATCTACTGCGATGACGCCCATGGGTTCAGCTGGTCCGGGCAGCATGGTCGGGGTCGGTTCCTGGACGTCTTTGGATGGCACCCTCGGCTCGTCATGTCGTACGGGCTCTCCAAATCGTTCGGGGCGTTGGGAGGAGTGGTTGCGGCCCAAGACGCCGACCTGATCAAGGCGATCGAGATCACGGGCGGCCCAATGGTGTTCGGCGGCCCGGTTCCCCCGGCGAGTCTCGGCGCCGGGGTCGTATCCGGTGACATCCATTTGTCCTCGGAGCTTCCCGTTCTCCAGAGAGACCTGTCCGCTCGCATCGATCTCGTCAACGAGCATGCGGAGCGTATCGGCCTGCCTATCTCTCGGAACGAGCACAGCCCGCTCTGGTTCGTGCAGGTCGGTGGCGCCAGCACGACGGCTTCGGTGGCTGCGCGGATCGTGCGCGACGGCTACTTCGTGAATGCCGCCACCTACCCGGTCGTCGGCAAGGGGCGGTCTGGAATCCGCTTCACCGTCACCCGGTACAACACCATCAGCCAGATCAGGAGCCTTCTCGAGAGCATCAACGACGCCAGGCTCCAGTACGACCCGGACGAGGACGTCCTCGATCTGACCGTTTTCGAGTAGATCCTCCCCAACCCGCCTCAATGAAGGGCCGAATCGGGCCGATAAGGACCCTGTGGGTATCTCAATGAGAGCGGGAGGCAGTCGCTGGCTCCTCTCCGTACCGATCATCGTGCTCCTGATCGTGGGAGCAGGGGTTGCTGTGGCCAGGCCCGACCTGGCGCCCTACATCGGGCCCGTCGGCCTCACGGCTGCAATCCCGGTCGCGGTCACCCTCTTCCTCGTCCGCTCCCGCGGGCTACCCAAGCGAGAACGCACCGCTTGGCGTTTCATGGCGGTCGGTCTCGCTCTGTTCTGGGTCGGTGTCGTCGTCATCGGGATACTCACCGAGGCGGGTATCGATCTGGGGGCATTCGGGCCTCTCGACGGGTTCTTCATCGCTGCCTACGGGGCAATCATCGTCGCGTTCTACCGGCTCGCCCGTTTGGACAGCGGGGGCCGGGAGTGGGTGCTCACCCTCCTCGATGCCGCCGTCGGCGGCATCGCCCTCGCTGCACTGATCTGGAGCGCCCTATTCGCTGATCTGATGCAGAGCCTCGAGGGCGCGTCCTGGTGGGAGGTTGCGATTGCTGCCAGCTACCCGATCCTCGACGTGATGGTGGTGGTTGGGCTGATCATCATGATCATGCGGCGTTCGAACTACCGCTTCGATCCGAGGCTCGTCCTGGTTGCTCTCGGAGGTGGCGCCCAGGTCCTCGCCGACCTCACCTACCTCTCCAATAGCGTCGGTGAGCAGTTCGCCACGGCCGAGCCTGCATATGCGTTGAATCTCTTGGTGGTCGCTTTCATGCTCGCTGCGGCGACGATCGTCGATCGCAGCGCCCGCCGTCGCGAGTTCCCCGAGGCCCCGACCCCGATTTGGGTCCTGATGTGGCCCTACGCCATCGCAGGCGTCCTTTTGGTCGTGCACTTCAAGAACTACCGCGACCTCGCCCCCGGGTCGAACGAGACCCTTTTGCTAGACGCGGTGATCGTCGTGGGTGTCGTGATTCTGCTCAGACAGGCCTACGTGATCTACCGCGACCGCAACCGGGTCGATCGCAAGCGGGCCGAGCTCGTCGCGTCGGTGAGTCACGAGCTGCGCACCCCGCTGACGGCCATGGTCGGGTTCCTGACCCTGCTGGACGACCACGCCGACGAGTTCCCCGCCGATGCTCGCAAGGAGATGCTGTCCGAGGCAGCCGACCAGGCCCGCCACATGTCCCGCCTCGTATCCGACCTTCTCGTTCTCGCTCGCGGCGACACCAGCCTCATGTCGATGGAGCGCGTCGACGTGCCGGCGATGTCGATCGTTCTCTCCGTGCTCCGTGGGACTGACACCAGTCATGTGCGAATCGAGCAGGACTTGGACGCTTCGGTGCAGGTCCATGTTGACCCTGATCGCTTGAAACAGGCCCTCGCCAACCTGCTCAACAACGCCGTGAGGTACGGGGGCGACCGTTGCCTGGTGGTGGCCGAGGTGGTCGGCCTCGATCTGATCTTCGAGGTTCACGACAATGGGGAAGGTGTGCCCACTCGTTATGAGGCAGCGATCTGGCAGCAGTTCGAGAGGGGGGCGCACCGCCTCGACGCGGCAACCCCGGGTCTGGGGATCGGCCTTTCGATCGTCCAGGCCATCATGGAGGCCCACGGCGGGAGCGCCGAGTATCGACCTTCGGAGAGACTCGGCGGGGCCTGCTTCTCGCTGATCATCCCGGGAAGCGTCCTCGAGGTGCAAGCCGACGAGCGGATCCACGTCGGTTCCTAGCGGACGAGGAACCCCCCTCCGAGGGTGTCGTCGGGGTCGAACCAGAACTCGGACCGGCCTGTGATGTGGGCGGTGCCGCCGACTTCGGGGACGATCATCGGTGGATCGCCTTCCCGGACTTCGACGATCCGTCCCCGGAAGGTGCTCCCGACGATGCTCTCGACGACTATGTCCTCGCCCACACCCAACTCGTCGCGAGCGAGAAGAGCGGCCAGGCGAGCGCTGACCCCGGTGCCGGTGGGGGAGCGGTCGACCTCGCCGTCGGCGAACACACAGACGTTCCGACTGTGGTTGCCCGAGTCACGAGGTGGCCCGGTAAAAATCACGCCGTAGAGAAACCCCAGGTCAGAGAACTCGGGGTGCCTGATGTCCTGACTTGCCGAGATCGCGGCTTTGATCGCCCGGCCGGCGGAGATGAGACCTTGCGCATCGTCCAGTGCCAGCCCGATGCCGGGAGCGTCGACCAGGGCGTAGAAGGCACCGCCGAAAGCGAGGTCGTAGCTCACCGCGCCATACCCGTCGACGTCGATGCGTGCGTCGAGATCGACGA
>DASUUP010000260.1:0-3757 GCA_036373995.1 Acidimicrobiia bacterium | reverse complement strand
ATCTGACTTCTCCTTCGTGTCGGTTGCAGGTCACTGTTCCCAACATATGGAGAGGGGGTTTCATCGACATCGGGGGGTGCTACTCATAAGCGGGTGGATCACCACCTAGATATCGTGCAATGCAGGCGATGTGGCTGGGATCAACACACTAAGGCGAGCCTTTAGGACGATCGGGCTGTCGTCTCAGCCCCGATAGGGTTCAACTCATGCTTCTGGAGCGGGATAAAGAGATTGCCCAGTTGGATGGTCTGTTGGCCGATGTTCCCTCCTCGGGCGGGAAAGCCGTCCTCGTGCGGGGAGAAGCCGGCATCGGCAAAACCGCTCTGGTCAGGGAATTTGTCGAGAGCCACGCCGATGAGGTCCACGTCCATATCGGGTTTTGTGATGATCTGCTCACTCCTCAACCGCTGGCGCCTTTCTGGGATATCGCTCGCGAAGAGGCTTCTCTGGCTGAGGCTTTGGAGAAGGGTGATCGCTTGGCCGTGATGGCCGAGCTTCTCGGTTTGCTGTCCCGGGGCTTGCGTCCCACGGTTCTCGTGATCGAAGATACCCAGTGGGCAGATGAGGTGACTCTCGACGCTATCCGGTATCTGGGCCGACGGATCGCCAGTACCAACGGGCTGCTCGTACTCACCTACCGAGACGGCGAGGTCGACTACGACCACCCCCTGCGTCAGGTGATCGGGGAGCTTCCCCCCAAGAGCCTGACCCGGATCAAGCTCAACGGTCTCACACCTCGGGGTGTCGCAGATCTCATCGGTGAGAACGATCTCGATCTCGACGAGATTCTGGCTTTGACCGACGGGAATCCGCTCTTTGTCACTGAGATGCTCGCCTCGGGTGTCGAAGAAGTGCCCATGTCGGTTCAGGACTCGGTGCTCGCAAGAGCGGTGAGACTCTCACCAGGAGCGCGTCGTGTCTTGGAACTCGTTTCAATTGTCCCCGGCGGGGCGGAAAGATCCCTCGTCGAGACCATCCTCGAGCCGACAGCGGAACAGCTCGTCGAGTGCGCACGTCAAGAGCTCCTTCAGATCGAAGACGACACCGTGTCGTTTCACCACGAGTTGACCCGTCGAGCTGTTGAGTCGGCCCTGAGCCCAGCGGAGCGACGTCGGTTGAACAAGGCAGTGTTGACTGCCCTCGGCGACTCGGCCGAGCCGCCTCGTCTCTTGCACCACGCCCGTGAAGCAGGTGAGATCGAGTCGATCGTCGAGTTTGCTCCCATGGCGGCACGGTGGGCGATGGCCGCGGGGAGCCATCGTGAGGCGGTTGCCCATTTCCGGGTCCTGGATCCTCACATGGACCGGATACCCATCGCCGAGCGTGCTGCGATCCTCGACGACTGGGCCCGCAACGAGTTCTACATGGACAACATCGAAGTGTTCGATGTCTTGGGGCGAGCCATCGGCCTACGTCGCGCCACCGGCGATCAACTTGCCTTGGCACGGTTGCTGGTGTTCGCCGTTCGGGTCAACGAGATCCACGCCCGACCGGACTCAGCTGACGAAGCAGCCGAAGAACTCCGGTCGGTGCTCGAGGGGTATCCGGAAAGTTCGGAGCTCGCCCTTGCGACCAGCCAGCTTGGGTGGCTCGCCATGATGCGAGGCGAGAACGAGGCCGCCGTCGAATTCGCCGACCGAGCCATCGGTCTTGCCGAAGCGGCGGGGGAGGAGTCGGCCATCATCAGTGCCCTCAACAGCAAAGGAACCGTTTTGGCACTCGGGGGAGATCCGGGAGGTTTCAAGCTGCTCGAAAAAGCGCGGTCACACGCCGAACTGAGTGGAAACCATTTCGAGGAGGTACGGGCTCTGATCAACATGGGCGCGGCGGCCTTGGAGCTTCGTGATGTCGAGCGAGCACGCGACCTGGCACTACGGACCCGAGATACGGCCGACCGGTACGAGCTCCGAATCCACGAAAGCGCGGCGAACGTCCACTACGCCCAAGTTTTGCTCTGGAGTGGTGATTGGGCTGCAGCCGTCGACACCGCGACTGAGGCCGCGGCCGGTGCCTCCGATTACTCAAGAGCTACCGCAGACGTGGTTGTGGGTTCAGTGTTAACCCGACGAGGACGCCCGGAAGCACGAGCTCTTCTGGACCGCACCTGGTCCCGGGCCGAGACAGCCAAGGAGATACAGCATCTATGCCCGGCGGCCGCGGCCCGAGCCGAGTACATGTGGTTCAACGACGAACGAGATCCGGAGGCATTGGAACGCTTCGCTTCCGTAATGGACGAGGCCACAAGAGCGGGAATCGGGTGGTCGGCGGGTCAGTTGGCCTTCTGGCTCTGGAAGCTTGGCCAGATCTCAGAGACTCCCGAAGGGATAGCCGAGCCATACCGGCTCCTCATCAACGGCAACGCCAACGAGGCTGCTGACGCTTTCGAGGAGAAAGGCATGCCTTATGAAAGGGCCTTGGCGCTCATGTGCAGCGATGAAACCGGCCGTCTCACAGCCCTGGACATCTTCGATTCGTTGGGAGCCGACCCTATGACGGCAAGGCTCAGGAAGTCCCTTAGGGATGATGGAGTCGTCGTGCCACGTCGCAGAAACCGAAAGACCAGGGCACACGTCGCCGGGCTCACCGAACGACAGGGAGAAGTCCTCGAACTTCTCGCCGAAGGCATCACCAACATCCAGATCGCCGACCGACTGTTCGTGTCACCTCGAACCGTGGAGAACCATGTCTCGGCCATACTGACCAAATTGGGTTCCCCGACACGAGGCGAAGCCGTCCATCTGGCCCGCGCCCAGGGTCTGATCGTTGGCGAGTCGGCGGCAAGCTCGAAGGGGAGGTAGTTGAAATTGTCGACGAAGGGGGATTCTCCTGTTCGTCGCGAAGACGACCGGCGCAACGCCTGTTTCGAGCCACACCACCCACTAGAACCCCGGCGGGCGTAGCCGCTCGTTCGAAAGCCAATTCCAAATTCCGGGTGGCAGGCACTTCAAGAACCAGACCCGACCTGGGCTCCAGCAACGCTACGGAAACCGACTCCGCAGCACCCTTACATCACTATCAGGCGCTTCGGCGTGCGGGTGCGCCAGAACTCAGACCGCTCGTAGTCTCCGATTGGTCCCTCCGAACAGAGGCAGGGACTCGTATTTATTGCCTGCGTTATGGTGAACCACTGGCCAACTATGACAGGGTGCGGGAGGCGATCCGGCGCATGATCGAAGTCATGGGCATCTCGGCGAGGTCGATCACGGTGTCCACTGCCGGGATGGTTCCCGGCATTCGCCGTCTGGCCGACGAGCCCTGGCGTGTCTATCTAGCGGTCAGCCTCCACGCCGCCGACGACGAGCTGCGAACGTCTCTGGTGCCCATCAACAAGCGCTACCCCATCGCAGAGTTGGAGAAGGCGGCGTGGGAGTACTTCGAGAAGAAAGGTCGGCGCCTCTCGATCGAGTGGACGATGATGGACGGCGTCAACGACACCCTCGACCAGGCGGACAAACTGGCGGGCATCGCCAAACGTCTCCGGGCCCACGTCAACCTGATTGCCCTCAACCCGACACCACTCAGCACGGAGCGGGCGTCGAGCGAGCTCCACATCGAGGAGTTCGTCGATGCGCTCGAGAGACGTGGAGTCAACGTCACCGTGCGTGACACGAGAGGCCGTGACATCGACGCTGCCTGCGGCCAACTACGCGTTTTGTCTGGAATTTCGCGACCAGATAGGTAGTCTCATTCCTGCGGAGCGAGTCAGGGGCTGAAGGAGTTGTGCCTTCACATGCCCAGATTTCGACGTTCCCGTGCC
>DASUUP010000259.1:0-12846 GCA_036373995.1 Acidimicrobiia bacterium | reverse complement strand
TGGTCGATGCGATACACCCTCTCCTCGGGATAATGGCGGTGAATGATCTCGTTCAGTTGGCGGGCACTTTCGGTGTCTCTGCCGAAAGGCTTCTCCACGACGAGCCTCCCTTGCGCGTTGAGGCCGGCGGCGGCCAACCCTTCGACGACCTCGTCGAAGAGACCGGGAGGTATGGCGAGAAAGGACACGGTGCAGGTTCTGCCCCCGATCCGCTCCCCGATCCTCTGGAAGGTCGAAGGGTCCCGGTAGTCCCCCTCGACGTACGCGAGGTTGGCCGTCAGCTTGGAGAGGACGGCCTCGTCGACCTCTACGCTGGCTTGCTCCAGCGCCTCTGCTACCAGCTCCCGAAACCCGTCGTCCCCGATGTCCCGCCTACTGACACCGAGGACCGGCATGTCGAGGTCGCCGTCAGCGGCCAGCTCGTAGATGGCCGGGATGAGTCGTCGGCGGGTGAGGTCACCGGTTGCGCCGAAGAGGATCAGCGCATCGGCCCGGGGGCTGCTCGAACCTGGCATGACGCTCAAGGTAATCAACGTGAAATGCTCACCGGCCATACAAGGGCCCGGCCACCGAGCTGTCACGACAGCTCGCTTTGCGTCACCGCCGCCAACCGCCTGCAGAGCGTGGCGATCTCCGACACGGGATGCAGTGCATTCGATGCCGGGGGTCGGAACGGCTTCAGCCGGCCATGTCGTCGGCGCCGACGAAGTGCTCGATGTGGAGGCGCACCACCAGCTCGCCCTCGACGCCGTTGCGGCGACCGAACTCTTCGGCTCGGTCCTCACCCATGTAGCGGGCGCCGGCCGCCGTCGCCACCCTCCGCGACTCCTCGGGGTCGGCGACGATGGTCACCGGACCCTCGACGAGCAGGTAGGCATATGGTGGATCGGGGACGTCGACACTCATCGCAGCGCGGCCCTCACGGTCCAGGTTGCGCGCCTTGACCGAGGTGTGCCAGGTGGTGAACAGGACATCGTCACCCTCGAGGACGAACCAGACCGGGACGACATGCGGCCGACCATCCTCACGAACCGTGGCGATGTTTCCCGTGCGGGTGCCCTCCTGGAGAAACTCGAGGGCGCGATCCCTCGTCATGGGTTTCATCGAATCAGCCGACCGATGCCGGCATGCGGCTGCGAATCAACCGTCGCCCGGTGAGGTACTCGGAGAACTTGGCCACCACTAGAACCGTGAGCAGCGACGACGCTGCGACAGTGAGAGTGCTTCCGAGTAGCGAGCCCACGACGACGCCTGCGATGGCAGACATATAGCCAAGACCCAGAAGGAGTGGTCGCTTCGCTCCCCCGACACGGTGGTGCACCGTCGAGAACGCCTCGAGCTCGGATGCCGATGAGGCCGAGGTGAGGATCTGCGCATCCAGCCCGTTTCCACGGGACAAGACCCAGAAGTCGTGGGATAGCTTCTCGATCAGGTAATGCCCTGATGACCATCCACACTCGCACTCTGTCCAGATGGGGCGTCTCACAGAGGTGGTTGATGGTAAGCACCAGGTCGGACTTCACCCAGTAAATGACTCGCCGCGGCCATCCGGCCGGGGCGAGTCATTTACCGCAGGGGTCGGCAAGACGTGCCTTCAGCTGGGGCGAATCAGCTGACCTTCGATCTCGATCATCACGTCTTTGGAGACGAGCCAACCGCCGCCTTCGAGCGCGGCGTTCCAGGTCAGACCCCAGTCCTCCCGGTTGATCTTGGCCCGAGCGATGAACCCGACGTGGGTGTTGCCCCACGGATCGACGGCGTTGCCCTCGTACGAGGCATCGAGAGTCACCGGATGGGTCTTATCGCGAATCGTGAGGTCTCCGGTGATCTTCCAGGTGTCTCCATCCTGTGTGATGTCGGTGGACACGAACTTGATCGTTGGATGGTTCTCGACATCGAAGAAGTCGTTGGAGCGCAGGTGTCCGTCACGATCCTCGGCTCCGGTCGTCAGGCTGGCGGAGTCGAATGTCGCATCGATCCGCGATTCGGTGAGGTCGTCGGCGATCTCGACGGTGGCCTCATACGTATCGAAGTGCCCCCGCACCTTCGTCACCATCAGGTGTTTGGCCGTGAAGCCGACCTTGGTGTGATTCTTGTCGAGGGTCCAGACCCCCGTCTCGATGTCGGGGCGGGTCACAGTATCTGTTGTCACGGCGTCTCCTTTGTCCAGTCCGTGCTTGGTTGACTACCACAACCATTGAGGAGCGCAATTATTCCGCATTAGACTTGGAATCGATGAGCAGTCCACCACCGGATCGAGTGCGGGCTTGGCGAGAGCTCATGCACGTCCATGCTCGGGTCACCGAGGAGATCGACCGCGTCCTCCGCGACCGGGTCGGGATCCCCGGTTCCTGGTACGAGGCACTCGTCGAGATCGCGTTCGCCGGTGGCAACATGCGGATGAACGAGTTCGCTGCCGAGACCACTCTCACCAAGAGTGGTGCCACCCGGTTCGTCGATCGCCTGGAGAGAGCGGGACTGGTCGAGCGGATCTCGTGTCCGACCGATCGACGTGTCTCGCAGCTGTCCTTGACTCCGGAGGGCAAACGTGTGCAGAAGACAGCCGACCCGTACGTCCTCAGGGTGATCGACGAGCGCTTCGGCAGATATCTCGACGACGAGGAGGCCGCGACGGTCTATCGGGCGCTTCACAGGATGCACTCCGAACTCGTCTCGACGTAGTCTCTGCTCGTCTGAGACGCGATCCTGATGGCTGATCTCCTTCTGATTGGCGCCCTGGCAATAGGGCTTTTGATGCTGGCGACCTGGATCGTCAGCGTCGTGATCAACGACGCCTCGATCGTCGACATCGTGTGGGGTCTTGGTTTCGTGATAGCCACGGTCGTTGCTTATCTCTCGTCACCGATCGACACCACCACTGACAGATCGATTCTGATCCTGGTGATGGTCGGCGTCTGGGGTCTTCGCCTCTCGCTCTATCTGGCCTGGCGAAACATCGGCTCTGGAGAAGATCGTCGCTACCGGGCGATGAGAAAGAAAAGCCCCGACACCTTCTGGATCGTGAGTCTCTACAAGGTGTTCGGTCTTCAGGCCGTCCTGATGTGGGTGGTCGCGGTCCCCGCAGTTGTGGTCCACGCTCTCGACCGCTCCCTGTACTGGCTCGACTTCATCGGCGTGGCGGTGTGGGCTGTCGGGATCTTCTTCGAGACCGTCGGCGACATCCAGTTGGCGCGTTTCAAGGCACGCCCGGACTCGAAGGAAAAGGTCATGGACCGGGGTCTGTGGCGATATACCAGGCACCCGAATTACTTCGGCGACTTCTGCGTCTGGTGGGGCATCTACCTGGTCGCGGCTGCAGGAGGGGCATGGTGGGCGGTGTTCTCCCCAGTCGTGATGTCGGCCCTTCTCATGAGGTACTCAGGTGTCGGGCTGTTGGAGAAGACGATCACGAGACGGCGGCCGGGATACGACGAGTACATGGAGAAGACCAACGCTTTCTTCCCGGGACCGCCAAAGGAGCGTGCCTCGTCAGGCTGACGCGGCAGAACGATCTCATCGTTCTGCAACCCGATCTCATCAGGCGCAGGCGTACAGAACGATCTCATCATTCTGCAACCTGATCTCATCAGGCGCAGGCGGGCAGAACGATTTCATCGTTCTGCAACCTGATCTCATCAGGCGCCGAGCTTGACGACCATCGCCCACAACGTCACCAGCACCACGGCGATATCGACGGCAGACGCCAGATTCGATGAGCGAAGCGCCCCGGTTGTGTCTCCACCAGACTCAACCGCCTCCAGCAACCTCTTCTCTGCCTTGGAGGAAACCAGTGGCTGGAAGACCGCCGAGAACACGAACACACCGATGCCCATGAGCACGAACGTGTCATTCCACTGCCACGGGTCCTGTGTCCAGACGAGGGCGATCCCGCTGAGCAGGGTCAAGACGGCCACCGGGCCGAAATAGCGGTCGGCCCGTCCGGTCAGGGTCGCCAGGGACTTCCCCGACGTCGCTGCATTCTTGGCGATCTGGGTGTACGTGAACCAGGCAAACAGGCCGCCACCGATCCAGCCCGCAGCTCCGACGATGTGGAAGAAGAGCAGCCAGTCGCGCATGAGTCCCTCTCTGAGATCCGATTCGGTGCCAGAAGTTATCGCACCCGATGCCGAGACGTCGGCGAGAGTCAGCTCTCCTTCGATTCGACCCAGCGAGCGAGCTCGACGACTACTTCACGGAAATCCGTGCCATGGCCGTTCTCGACGGCGTGAGCCACTTCGTGGAGGACGGTCCATGCCCGGGCAGGATGGGCGATCTGAATCGATCGGGTCTCCGGGTCGTATGAGCCACCCAGCCTGCCTTCGAGGTCATCGACCAACTGAAGGCCCACCGGATCGATGTCGAGATGGTCGGTCAGCTCCAAGGCGAACGCCCGAGCGGTCTCGAGATCTACGAACGTGTTCCAGAGCCGGCTCATCACCAGGTCAACCCCGGCTTCGACGGCTGCCTCCTGGACCACGCAATAGTCGAAGCCACACACCTCCAGCCCGTTGTCGGCAACCGTGCGTGCCCAGAACACGTCGTAGAGCGGCAGCATCGCCATGGCGAGGGCAGTCAGCACGGCAACGGCGATGAGCATGGGCCTGCGCCAGGTCGGTGGCGCCTGGATCTCGTCGTACTCCTCGTCCCAATCGCTCCACTCGTCGAAGGGGAAGTCGTCGCCGGGGGTGTCGATCACAAGTCGATGGTATGAGTGGCCCCGAGCAATCGTTTCAGCGCCTGATGTCGGGATCGGTCTGCCGCGCCCTGCTTCTCACGGTGTAGACGGAGTCGCCCGAGAGCACCCCGCCATGACCGAAGAGACGCCCGAACTGCCAGTTGGAGAGGCCGAGCTCTGGCCGGTTCAGCGCATACTGGCCGTCGACCCAGCGAGTGAAGCCGTTGCCGACGAACGGAGCGTCGATCAGGTCGAAGAAGAGGCGATGCTCCCGCTCGTCATCGGATATGAGGCTGGCCACGAGGCGGGGGCTTTGCTGGTTGAAGAGCCCGATCGCCGTCTCCACGTCGGGCACGATGGTGAGCGTGACCTCAGGGCTCTCCTCCCACTCCCACTCGACGCCGAGCTTGTCGTCACCAATCGTCTCGGTGCGGGGCTCCTCGACGGGGCCGGAGGCGCGAACGATGGTGGCAGGCTCGAACCAGCTGTCGGGGACCAGACCACGTGCCGAGTCGGTCACGTGGAGCTTGGACGTTGCATTCCGACGCTCCCCGGCCTGATGCAGCGCATCCAGGAACACAGGGAGGAGGTCGTCGGCCCGTGAAGCGACGATGCATGCCGTGTTGAGGGTGTTGCAGACCTTGCGATCGAGAGAGTGGTAGACGGCCGCGGCGAAGTCGTCGGCGTCGGCAGTTTCCGCAGCCACGATCCAGGCGCCTCCGGTCCCGTGGAGACTCACCGGGATCCCCGCCTGACGGGCCACTGATCCCAGCTGGCTCACCGCCGCACCTGAGCCGCGGGCCACCGCCAGACCGAGTCGAGGATCGGAGAACATGGCCCATCCCGCCGCATGGGACGGTGCGTCGACCAAGGAGACCGCTCCCCCGGGGAGACCTGCGTCTTTCAGGGCCGGGGTCAGGGTGTTCGCCATGATGGCCCGAGCCGTGCCCAACGCGTCAGACCCGATTCGGAAGACAACCGTGTTGCCGCCGGCCAGAACACCTGTGGCGTCGGCGAAGACATTGGGGCGCCCCTCGAAGACGAAGCCGACCACGCCGAGACCCGACTTCACCTGTTGCAGAGTCCAGCCGTCATGCTCGATCGTCTCGATCGTCTCTCCTCTCCCCACCTCGCTGCCGGCCCACAGTCGGAGGCCGGAGACCATGTCGGCTCGCATCCGATCGGTGAGAACGAGCCTCGTGGTGGAGCGTCCTCTGTCCGCGGCACGGGCCACATCGGCGGCATTTGCCTCGGTCACTGGCGTGAAGCTGGTGTCGTCTTCGAGGTAGTCGGCGAAGGCGTGGAAGAAGCCAATCAGCTGCTCTGTGGTGACCGTGCCCATCTTCGAGAAGGCATCGGCCGCCGCGGTCACTGCATCCGACGCACGGAGCCAGTCGTCCTGGGGTATATGGAGCAGATCACCCGTGTCTTGAACCACGACGAGCCGGTCGCCATCAACGAAAGCAGCAGCGAGGTCGGCGTCGATGTGCGTGACGCGGTTGCCGCCGTAGACGATCGGCATCCCCTCTTCGAGCCGGGTCAATGGTCGTGACACGTCGAAATCCTAAGCCAGCACCACGAGATCGTCCCTGTGGATGACCTCGCCGCCGGCCACCGCGGAGTGTTGGCCCCTCACAGCCTCGATGTCGGCCGCCGTCATCGAGGTGAGCCCTTTGGCCACGAGATCGCCCTCGTGCACGACCTCCACAGCCACCCCAGCAGGAAATGACCCCTCGACGTCCGTCACACCGACCGCCAGCAGCGACTTGCCCCCATCACTCAGGGCGTGAGCCGCCCCGGCGTCGACAGAGACTCTGCCCTCTGGCGGGGTACCGAATGCGATCCACAGCTTGCGCGCCGACAGACCCGACTCCCTGGGGTCGACCCACGTCCCCACCTCGGAGCCGGAGACCGCCCTGGTGACGACGTCGGGCTCAGAGGCCGAGGCGATCACCGTCGGTATGCCCGACCACGCCGCCATCCGCGCCGCCGACACTTTGGTTGCCACCCCACCGGAGCCGAACGAGCCTCGACTCGACCCGGCCCGCAGCTCGTCCAGAACGGAGTCGGTGTGTCGGACCGCGGATAGGAGCTCGGCGTTCTCTGTCATCCATGGGTCGTTCGAGTAGATGCCGGGGGTGTCGGTGAGCATCACCAGCATGCCCGCTCCGACCAGGTGGGAGACGATGGCCGCGAGCCGGTCGTTGTCCCCGAATCGCAACTCGTCGACCACGACGGTGTCGTTCTCGTTGACGATGGGCACGACTCCGAGCGAGAGCATCCGCTCCAGCGCCGCCCGAGCGTTCAAGTACTGCTCACGACGGGCCAGAACGTCTCGAGTGAGCAGGATCTGGCCCACCTGCCGATCGTGTTTGGCGAACTCTTCGGTGTAGCTCGTCATCAACCTGCCCTGGCCCAATGCGGCGGCCACCTGGAGACCAGGGATGTCCCGGGGGCGCTCGGCCAACCCCATTGCCGGCAGCCCGGCGGCGATGGCTCCCGAGGTGACCAAAACAGTGGGATGTCCCCGGGCCCAACTGGCCTCGACGTTGCCCGCGACACGGGCGACGGCATCCGGATGGATCCCGATCGCACCCGCGGTGAGGCTGGAAGTCCCGATCTTCACAACGATCGGTTTGCCGGAGCGGGCGGGTCGTCTCATCGGAACCGCCACGGTAGTGACGATTTCCGCTCGTAGATGAGCGGATTTGGGCCGTATCCGGCGTGAGGAACCCCGGGTTCGCAGACTGCCTAGATCTTGGGGAGCTTGAAGCCGGACTTCTCGATGACGTGGTCGCGCGACTCCTCGACGGCGCGCTTGACGGCCGGCCAGTCGACATGTTCGAGTCGACCGTGCCGTTTCATCACTCGCCCGGCGATGATGACGGTGTCCACGTTGCTGGTGTCCATGCCGGCGACCACCGCGGTGGCCGGGTCGTTGAGCGGTGTCACGTTCATCCGATCGGTCCGCAGCATGATCAGGTCGGCCAGCTTGCCCGGGGTGAGACTGCCCACCTTGTGGTCGAGCCCATTCGCCCTGGCCCCATCGACGGTGGCATAGGTCAGCACCTCGCGGGTGGTCACCGGGTCTCTCCCCAGGCTGGCGGCACGGGCTCTCTGCAGGGCGAGCACCGACCGCATCTGATTGAACATGTCACCAGGGACGTTGGTCTCGACATCGACACTGAGGCTGGGGCGCAGTCCCCGGTCGAGGAACTTCTGGATGGGCGGCATGCCGTGGCCCATCATCATCTCGACCGGTGACGCCAGAGAGACCGTGCCCCCGGTGTCGACGATCATCTGGATCTCGGTGTCGTTGAGGGTCGTGCAGTGGATGTAGGTCGTATCGGGACCGAGGAGGCCCGCCTCGCCCATCTCCTGGAGCTTGGAGTCCAACCCGTAGCTGCCCACACCGACGTGTGTGGAGATCCTTGCGTCGGCCTCCCGGGCCAGCTTCCAGTGGTCGCGGGAGATCTCGAAGTCGGTGAACTCGGGCCCGGGTGCGGCCAGGGCCAGGGTCAGCATCTGATCCTTCGTCGAGAAGTGCTCGGTGGCCGCCCGGACGAACCAGCTGGGCTGACGCTCCTCCCACTTGCCCCACCACGGGAACCCGTAGGCGAACACGGCACGCATGCCGGAGTCCTCGAGAGCCTCGACCACGGCGTCGGTGTGCGCGGGCGAGCCTTGAATGTGCGACCAGTCGAGGAGAGTGGTGATGCCGGCATCGATCGCACCAAGGGCCGACACCAGGTTGCCGACATAGGCGTCCTCGGGGCGGAACGCCGGAGCCAGCTTGTGAAGGACGAAGGAGATGTAGCTGGTCCGTCCTTCCAGCGGGACATCCGTGCCGATGTTGCGGAGGACGCCCTCCCAGATGTGACGGTGGCTGTCCACGAAACCTGGCATCACGATCATCCCGGTCGCGTCGAATACCTCGGCACCTTCCACCGACAGGTCGCGACCCACCTCGATGATCTCGTCGCCGTCGATGAGGACGTCGCCAACGGCCAGTTCCCCAACCGTGGGGTCCATGCTGAGCACGGTTCCGCCTTTGATCAGCTTCCGACCGCTGGGAGCGACCCTGAAGTCGGTGCCGGGCACGTAGAAGTCGGGCACCTCCGCCCCTTCGACGACCCGGCTGCCCAGCACGAGACGGCGGGCCCGGCGGAAGTTCCGCTTGACCAGCTCTTTGAGGTCACCCAGCTGGAAGAGGATGATGCCGACGAGCACGAGGACGCCGATGATCATCAACCCGTCGGCCGGCGACAGGCCGAGGAACGGCAGCACTGTGATGATCAGGGCGAGGAGGACTCCTGCCACCGCGCTCCCGACGAAAGTCGCCCGGCCCCCGGCGAGGGAGGCACCACCCAGGACGGCCGCGGTGATGCTGTTGAGCGCAAATGAGGACCCGATCTGAGCGTTGCCGAGAGGCGAACGTGCCATGACGAAGAAGGCCGCAACCGCGGCGAGCAAACTGCACAACAACAGTGCCCGCACCCTTATCCAGTTGGTCCTGATCCCCCCGCGCTTGGCAGCACGTTCGTCGAAGCCCACCGCCCTGACCTGCAGTCCGGAGCCGGAGGCATGGAGCCAGAAGTCGGCCAAGAACGCCCCGAGGATTATCACGATGAAGGCGATTGGGATTGGCCCCACCGAGGCAGTGAGGAAGGACACGAGATCGGAACTGATGATGCCCTGCGCCGTCGGCCGTAAGGTCAGCGACACTCCGTCGAGGATGCTCAGCGTGGCCAGCGTGGCGATGATGGACGGGATCTTGATCCCCCTGATGAGCCCGGCATTGACGAGCCCGAGGCCGATACCACAGCCGAGGACGGCGAGAGAGCCGATCACTATCTGAGACGTGGTCGCCTCCGCCCCGATGAGGAACGAGGCCACCACGACGCCGAAGCTGATCATCGCTCCGACCGACAGGTCGAGATAGCCGACGAGGAGGGCGTGGGTCTGTGCGACCGCCGCCACCATCAGCGGCATCGCCAGGATCAGGATGTTGAAGACGTTGGTCTCGTTGAGGAAGCCTTCGAAACGGGTGGTCGTGTACCAGAGCAGACCGGCGATGAGCAGGATCTGGAGGGCCACTGGCATCCAGAGACGGAACTTGACGACCTTGCGCCACTTCTCCTTGTCTCGGGCGTTCCGCAGGACCTTCCGCCACTCCTGGCGGGCCCGCTCAGCCCAACCTCCTGCCCGGTACTCGCTGGTCATGACGTCTCCGTGGAGATCGGGGACTTCGGCATGGCCACCCCGAGAGGAGAGCGTGCCGCCTTGGACATTCCGGGACCACGGACGATGGCCTCGACGATCCGCACCTCGTCGAGCTCGTCGCCGGGAATCTCCTCGATGATCGTTCCCCGGGACATGACGAGCACCCGGTCGCAGAATCCGGCGAGCTCGATGGGGTCGCTCGACTTGACCAGGATGGCCGCCCCGTCATCGCTCCGGGTGCGCAGCGCTTTGTAGATGTCGAAGCGGGATCCGACGTCGACCCCCTGGGTCGGCTCGTAGGCCAGGATCACCGACGGCTTCTCGAGGAACGAGCGCGCCACGGAGACCTTCTGCTGGTTGCCACCGGAGAGGAACTCGACTGGCTGGTCGAGGGAAGGTGTGCGAATCTCGAGCTGCTCGACCAGCTCACCCACCGCCTTGCGCTCGGCGCTTCTCCGCAGCCAACCCAACAGCGAGAACTCACCCAGAGACTGGACGGTCGAGTTGACCTTGACTCCGAGCACTCCCATGAGCGCCTCGACCTTGCGATTGCCCGGGAGCAGCATCATGCCGGCGTCCACCGTCTCATGGGTCGAGATGAGCGTGAGCTCCTTGCCATCGCATTCGACCCGTCCGGCCCGGGGCGGGGTCCGACCAGCGAGGGTGTCGAAGAGTTGGGGCTGTCCGTTGCCCTCCGCCCCGGCGATGCCGACGATCTCACCAGCCTCGAGGGTGAAGCTGACCGGCCCAAACGACTGACCTTGCAGGCCGTCGACGACCAGTACTTCCGTGGTCTCGCCTTCCATGTGCTTCGGCTCGGGAAAAGCTGCCTCGAACGGGCGGCCAACTATGTGCTCGACCAGTTCGGGCTCCGAGGTCGTCTTCGCGTCATACGTCCCTTGGTAACGACCGTCGCGTAGGACTGTCACCCGATCGGCCACCTCGAGAACCTCAGGGAGACGGTGACTCACATAGACCACTCCGACGCCTCGATCCCTGCAGGCAACGATGGTGCGATGGAGGGCCTCCACCTCGTCGGGCCCGAGCGCCGTGGTGGGCTCGTCGAGGAGCAGCACCTTCGGGTTGGTCACCAGTGCCTTGGCGACCTCGAACAGCTGCCGGTCTGCCATCGAGAGGAACCCGGCTGGCATGTCCGGGAACAGCTCGATGTCGAGGTCGAAGTCGGCGAGGAGCTTGCGCGCCCATTTCTTGCGGCCCCAATAGCGCGGGCGCTCCTCTGGTTTCGCAGCGAAGTAGAAGTTGTTCTTGACCGGCTCCATGCCCACCGAGGAGCCGTCCTGATATGCCATGGCCAGCCCGAGCTTGCGGGCCTGGGCGGGCGAGTCGGTGCGGAGACGCTTGCCTCCGATCTCGATCGTGCCCGTGTCGGGGTCGACGAACCCTGACGCAATCCCGAGGAGAGTCGACTTCCCGGACCCGTTCTCGCCGACGAGAGCATGGATCTCACCGGCGCGGCAGTCGAAGCTGACATCGGTCAGCGCGCGAACGGCCCCGAACTGACGGGAAACACCCGTCAGCTCGAGGACCAACTCGCTATCTGTTGCCCCGGCGGTCACCGGGGCAACAGGTTTCTCTCCTTCGAGATCGCTGGTTGTCATCAGCCGAACATGATCGACAAGACCGCGTCCGGGACCAGCGACGTACCCGAGACGACCTCGTTGGGTCGGTCGGGGTCGCAGTCGTCGGCCGTGACCTGTCGCATCACGTGGGGCACGGTCACCTCGCCGGGCACGTCGGCGCCCTGAAGAGAGAGCATCGCCGTAGTGACTCCGGTTCGGGACTGGAAGTTGCCGCCCGCCGAGAACCAGATGTTGTAGGTGGGCTCATCACGCGCCACCCAGTCGCAGAAGAGCGACTGCTCGTCGGTGCGCAAGGCCACGCTGAGGTTCTCCACCGGGATGCCCAACTCGTCGTAGGCCTGGAGACCGGTGAGGATGCCGTCGGCATACTCGTAGGCCCATCCCCCGATGTCAGGGGTGGTGGTCAGGATGCCGCGCATTGCGTCGAGGGCGAAGCTGTTGACCCAGAAGGTGTCACCAGCCGTCGTGTCCGGGTTCGGCGGCGGGTTCGCCACCACCAGGCCACCCTCTTCGACCGCGGGGATGATGCACTGCTGCCAACCGAGGGTCAGGGCATTGTTCGGAGTGCCTCCGAGCAGGGCGACCTCGCCACCCGACTCGACATTGCCGTTCAGGATCTCGGCGAAGCTCGTACCGAGAGCGCAGAGATCCTCACCGACAACGGACGTGTAGTCATCACCAGGCGTCAGCGCGCCTTCAGTCCCCGGGAGACCGACGTAACCAGCCGAGAACGATACATACGGGATTCCCGCCGCCTCCGCGGCCTGAATCGGCGGTGCCAGGGCGGCTCCGAAGTCCGGATAGCCGACGATGAAATCGACCGGGTACTGGACGAGGAAGTTGATCCCGTTGATGTGGACCGCCGGGTCCTGATCGAAATTGGCTTCCGTGGTCACGATGGTCCCGATCTCGGGATACGTGAGCGCCTGCAGAATGGCCTCCATGCGGCTCACACCACGCCATACGTTGACCGTCTTGCCACCGCCGTCGGCATAGCCCATCACCAGTTCGCCACCGGTGCCGGTGTCGCACTCGGGGTTGTTCCAGCAGTCCATCGCTATGTCGATGGTCTCCTGGTCAAGGTCCTGGCTGGCACGGGCGATCGAGGCCAGCACGATGTTCCAGCTCGCCTCGTCACTCGGCTCGACCGGGCCCAGGGCCTTCTCGACCAGTGCGGGGTCGGCCGCCGTCGGGTCCTCGCCGAACTCGGCTAGTGGGTTGTCACCTCCGGCGGCGGTGGTCGATGTCTCGTCGACCCCCTCCGTCGTCGTGGTGTCATCGATCGCTTCGGTCGTTGTCGGCTCGTCGGTACCTGCCGTGGTCGTCGTGTCCGCGGTGTCGTCACCG
>DASUUP010000258.1:0-4955 GCA_036373995.1 Acidimicrobiia bacterium | reverse complement strand
CGTTGCGGGTGGGCAACTGGACCTGACGCCCGGCGTCTTGGTGGGGGTCCTCAACGTCACTCCGGACTCGTTCTCCGACGGTGGCGAGTGGGACGAGCCGTCGCTTGCGCTGAAGCGCGCCGAGTCGATGGCCGCGGAAGGGGCCCTCGTGATCGATGTCGGAGGGGAGTCGACACGTCCGGGTGCCGACCCGGTGTCAATCGATGAGGAGAGGAGCAGGGCCATTCCCGTTGTGAAAGGGCTGGTCGAGCGGGGAATCACGGTCAGCATCGACACCTACAAACCGGAAATCGCCAGTCTTGCGATCGAGGCCGGCGCCTCGATCGTCAACGACGTCACCGGGTTCGACGACGAGGCGATGATCGAGGTGGTCGCGGCAGGCGACGTCGGGCTGGTGGTCATGCACGGACGCGGTCAGCAGTTGGATCAGCTCGCGCACGAGGCAGACGTCGTATCAGAGGTCGAGAGTCACCTCCTCGCCAGGGCGCAGGCGTTGCGCGATGCCGGCATCGCCGAAAGGCGCATCGCCATCGATCCCGGGCTCGGTTTCGCCAAACGCCACGAACAGAGTGCTGCCTTGATCGCCGGGATCGCCCGGCTCACCCGACATGGCTTTCCGGTGATGGTCGGTGCATCGCGGAAAGGCTTTCTGAAGAGTGTGGCCGGAGCCGACACCCGGGAGTCTCGTGACAATGTGACGGCAGCGATCTCGGCGGTGACTTTTCTAGACGGAGTCAGGCTTTTTCGCGTCCATGACGTAGCCCGTTCCAGAGATGCGCTGAGGTTGGCGGGCGCTATCGTGACCGACCAGTAATGGGACGAATGGTTGCAGGGCTCAAGCCTCGGGGGTTCACGTGGGTCATCTCCGATCGGCTGGCGGTGTCCGACCGCGTTGGCGGATCTGGCTTCCAGCATCGCCGCGTTCGACGCGAAGAGGAGATCACCTGGCTGGTCGAGGAGGCCGACATAAACACGATCGTCTCGATGCTGCCCAGCAACCAGAATCTCGCGGCGTACCGTCAGGCGGGAATTGCGACCTACTCGGTCCCGGTCGCCAACCCGGTGGATGATCGCGACGTGAAGAGGTTCTTCGCCACGCTCGATCAAGCGTTGGGTCGCCGCCATGCCCGGGTCCTGATTCACCGGGAGACCATCGACGACACGATTGGAGGTCTTCTCGGTGGCTATTTGGTCGATTCGGGAATGGTCGAAGACCCCATCCTAGCCCTGGCCCTCATCCAGCAGATCCTGGGTAGGGCACTCGGGCCGGAGGGCCGCTCGCTGATTCCCGAGGCGACGGGGAGTTGAACGATCGAATCGACCTGAAGGGGATCGAGGTCTACGCCAAACACGGTGTCCTCGAGCACGAGCAGGAAAAGGCTCAGGTCTTCACGGCCGATGTGACTGTCTTCACCGACCTCGGCCCTGCGGGCGAGTCTGACGATCTGGCCGACACTCTCGACTACTCCGAGCTCGCATTGGAGGTACGCGAGGTGATCGGAGCCGAGTCCTACAAGCTCATAGAGACGGTTGCAGCCCGTGTCGCCGACGCCGTGATGAGCCACCCTCGGGTGGCGGGCACGATCGTCACGATCCACAAGCCGGGAGCCCCGATCGATCTCGTGTTCGAGGACGTCTCGGTCACCATCGAACGCCAACGTGGCTCTTTCGCGTGAGTGGAGCCCTCGGGCCTCCAAGAGTCGTCTACCCGCGAGCCACGAGATGACGAAGTACGCCATCGGTCTTGGGTCCAACCTCGGGGATCGGCTCGGCCACCTGGTCACCGCCGTCGAAGAGATAGCCGGATTGGTGGACAGTTGGTCGGTGTCGTCCTTGTATGAGACCGAGCCTGTCGGTGGGCCGGAGCAGGACCCCTACTTGAACGCCGTGATGGTCGTCGAGACCCCGACGCCGCCGGTCGAACTCCTGGATCTGCTTCAGACGATCGAGTCGCGGCACGGCAGGGAGCGAGAGATCCACTGGGGGCCGCGCACTCTCGATCTGGACCTCGTCGCCACGGATGGGTCGTCCCATGGTGACGAGCGTCTCACGGTGCCCCATCCGATGGCGCGGGAGCGCGCATTCGTGCTCAGGCCACTGAGCGAGGTTTGGCCGGAGGCGCTGGTCGGCGAAGACATCAGGGCCGACGAGGCGCTGTCCGCGGTGGATCGGGAGGGGGTGGACAGATTGTCCGGCGACTGGATTCCACCGGTGTCCCGGACGATGCCGAGGCTGTTGGTGAGCGGTCAGTTCGTCGTGTTCCTCACCGCTGCGGTCGCCCTGGCCGCCGACGGAAGCCTTCCCGAGGGCGACGTCACAGCTCTGGGCGTCATCGGGGCCCTCCTTGCGATGCTGGGCCTCATCCTCGCCTTTGTGTCTTCGCGACGTCTCGGTCCCTCGGTGTCTCCGAGTCCCGTGCCGAGGCAGGGAGCCCAGATGGTGATGAGCGGTCCATATCGGTTTGTCCGTCATCCCATATACGGAGGTGTCTTCCTTGTGCTCCTCGGCACCGCCTTGTTTCTCGACAGTGTCTATGGCGTCGCGGCGGCGGTGGTCGCCTTCTTCTTCTTCTGGGCGAAGTCGATCTACGAGGAACAACAGCTTCGGATGCGGTTCCCCGGGTACAAGCGCTATCGAGAGGTGGTGCACCGCAGGCTGATCCCGTTTGTGATTTGACCCTGACGCGTAGCTCACGCGCCTGCTAGTTTCGGTACATGGTGCGAGCCAGACCTCCGCCAAACCGTCCTGTGAGTGACGAGACGACCACGACAGGAGGTAATGAATGGCCAAAAGGTCGCGAGAGCACCGCCAGGAGATCCCGGGATACGACGAGAGTCGACCCACGCGCGAAGAACGCAAACAGCAGCATCGGGCGATGAGACACGCCACCAATCAGAAGCTCCACACCCTGGAAGACCCCGAGGACGTAGTCCTTCCTCAGGAGCGGAGAACCAGGAACAACGAGACAGGCAACGGGAACCCTGAGCCCGAGAAACGCCGGTTCCGGGTGTGGAAGACCAGGTTTTGGAAACGCCGGGATGACTACCGCGATCAGAAAGCAGCCCTCGACTCCAGTTGGCCGGTGATCACGCCAAACCAACTGCAAGAGGAGTAGCCGGCGCCGCAACCCCAGATTCTGACCGTCACCGCCGAATACGACACAGACCGTCGCGACTGCGGGAGGAGATTCGGGTCCGGGAGGCATTCGGAGAAAGTCGAGCCGCCATTGAAGTAGCCTCGCCGCCGTGCCGTGGCGAGGACTCGATTGAGACTGGTGATCATCGGCCCGGGCCGGGCCGGTGGATCGATTGCGATCGCTTCCGAGCGCGCCGGTCACGACGTCGTGGGAGTCCTCTCCCGAACACCGGGTGCGACGGACTGGCCCGATCTCGCCTGGGACGAACCCCTGCCGGACACCGACATAGCATTCATCGCGGTCCGTGACGACGACATCGGCGGAGTCTCGGAGCGAATCGCCCCGATCGTGGAGAACGTCGGCGTGGTCGCTCATCTCTCGGGCTTCACGCCTGTTCTCGTCCTCCATCATCTCCAGGAGATGGGCACGGCGGTCGGTGGATTCCACCCCCTCGTTTCGCTTCCGGACCCGGAGACGGGTGCCGACGCCCTCGCCGGGGGTTTCGTCGGTATCGACGGCGACCCGCTCGCCGTCGACATGCTCACCCACCTCGCTTCCACCTTGGGAATGGAGCACTTCCGCCTCGACGACACGGCGCGACCCGCGTATCACGCTGCTGCCGCCGCCGCCGCAAACTTCGTCGTCGCATCCCTCGCCTTGTCCGGTGACCTGTTCGAATCGGCTGGCATCGACCCGAGAGTGTCCCGACCGCTCGTGGAGCGAGTCGTGGCAAACGTCTTCGACAAAGGTCCGGCAGCCTCACTGACCGGCCCGATCGTCCGGGGTGACATCGAGACGGTGATCGGGCATTTGACGGCAGCTCACGAAGTATCGGATTACGTCGGCCGGCAGTTCAAGCTGATGGCCGAGGCCACGGCCATTCGCGCCGGTCGGGAAGAGGATCTTCTTCGATGGAAGTGACCAGGACCTTCGATGAGACCCGTGGTCGATACAACGGGCGAGTGGGATTGGTGCCGACGCTCGGGTACTTCCACGAAGGGCACCTGAGGCTCATGGACATCCTTCGCGAGCAATGCGACACGCTGGTGGTGTCGTTGTTCGTCAACCCGACCCAGTTCAACGAGACAGAGGACTTCGACGCTTATCCCCGGGACGAAGAGCGGGACCGCGGCCTGGCCGCCGACCACGCGGTCGACGTTCTATTTGCCCCGGATGAGGAAGAGGTCTATCCGGGCCCTTCTATCACGACTGTCGAGGTCATTGGGGTCACCGACGAGATGGAGGGCAGACACCGCCCCGGCCATTTCGTTGGCGTGGCCACGGTCGTGGCGAAGCTCTTTGCCGGGCTGCAGCCCGATGTGGCCATGTTCGGACGCAAGGACGCTCAACAGCTCGCGGTGCTTCGAGCGATGGTGCGTGATCTACGCTTTCCCATCGAGATCGTGGAGGCCCCGATCATCAGGGAGCCCGATGGGCTCGCCCTCTCGAGCCGCAACGTCCGACTCTCCCGCAACGACCGCTACGCGGCTCTCGCCATCTCGCGCGGGCTATTCCAGGCCGCCGAGCAGGTGGACGCCGGCGAGCGCAGGGGTGACCGGCTGGAAGGCACGGTGGAGAGGTCGATGAAGGGCCTGGACGTTGACTACGTCAAGCTCGCATCACAGGAGACGATGAAGCCCATCGAGTCCCTCGACCGCCTGGCAGTGCTTGCGGTGGCGGCGCGTGTCGGGAGTGTGAGACTGATCGACAACATCGCGTTCGACATCGTCGACGGTCGCCCGATTCCCGATCGCGGGATCCTGCTCGACGAGCGGAGCAGCTTGACGGCTCTGCCATGATCGTGGCTCCAGCATGAGCG
>DASUUP010000257.1:0-3968 GCA_036373995.1 Acidimicrobiia bacterium | reverse complement strand
AGCTGGGAAAGGAAGTCATCCTGACGGTGCAGTTCGACCTCGACACCAGCGGCCTCGGCCACACCCATCAAAGCCGTGAAGTTGACGTCGGCCGTGATGTCGGTCTCCCCGGGCTCGTCCAGCGGATGTGGGCCGAGGTGGTGTGCGCGATAGGTGCGCAAGGTTCCGTCCCGCCGGCGAGAGCGGAGGTTCGCCGCCGTCTCGCCGTAGTCGATGACCAAGAGCGAGCCTTCGGTGAGCCGTTGGAGAACATCTTCTACCCACCGTCTTGCTGCAAGCTGGACCTCGACCCATCCCCCGTCATCGACGGGCCCGGCGTACGCGTCCAGCCACTCGAGCACCTCATCCCGAGGCTCGGCGTCCACGAAAACCAGGCTCTGGTCGTCAGCGCCCACCCAGCGTTCGCGCCATGCCCCGTCCATCTTCTGTGCCAACGCCATCGGCAGGTTGTCGAGAAGCTCATTGGCAATGACCACACCACGGATCTGGCCCGGCGGGCTGTCGGCGACCTCGACGAACTCGGACAGTGAACGACGGGCTGCCGGCGAAACCTCGACCGCTAGCGCGTCGACATCGATCCTGTCGCGCAAAGGCCGCAAAAGCGAACCCGACCCTGCAGCCACCTCCACAACCTGAAAGGGATCCCCGATCGACTCCCGGATTCGCTCGACGTATATAGCCAGGGTCTCGCCAAACAACGGGCTCACTTCTGGCGACGTCAGGAAGTCGCCTGCCTTCTCGGAGCGCAGGGTCTCACCTCCGAAGAACCCATCCTCGTCGTACAACGCAATCTCCATGAACCGCTCGAATGGCATCGGGCCATTTCGAACGATCTCGTCGAGGATGCGCTGCTTCAGAGTCATTGGATACCGTGGCTGGGATGAAGTACGGAGTGTTCATCTTCCCGACCGATACGGCAATTCGCCCCGATCACCTCGCCCGCGAGGTCGAAGCGCGGGGATTCGAGTCTCTGTGGTTCCCAGAGCATTCCCACCTCCCAACCTCGCGTGCCACCCCTTGGGGCGGTAGGGAGGGTGCGCCGCCACTCCCCGAGCAGTACTGGCACACCCACGACCAGTTCGTGGCGCTCACGTATGCGGCGTCGGTGACGACAACTCTTCGGTTGGGGACCGGAATCACCCTATTGGCGCAACGCGACCCGATCTGGACCGCCAAGGAGGTGGCGAGTCTCGATCTCCTCTCCGGGGGGCGGGTGATCTTCGGTATCGGTTACGGCTGGAACAGAGAGGAGATGGCCCAGCACGGGACCCCGTACCTGAAGCGACGAGCGCTCATGCGGGAGAAGATCTTGATGATGAAAGCGTTGTGGACCGAGGAAGAAGCGTCTTTCGATGGTGAGCTGTTGAATCTGGAGCCCTCCTGGGCCTGGCCGAAACCGGTTCAGAAACCGCATCCACCGATCGTCATGGGGGCCGCACCAGGGCCTAAGACCCTCGCCGACATCGTCGAGTACTGCGACGGTTGGATACCGCTGGCGGGGAGACACGACATCGCCGGGCAGGTCGAGAAGGTGCGTCAGGCGGTCGCGGATGCGGGACGCGATAGCGACGCATTCGAGGTCACCGCGTATGGGGCCAAGGTCGACGGTCTCGAACACCTCGCCGAGGCGGGCGTCGACCGGGCCGTGTTCAACCTGCCGCCCTTGGGTCCAGACGTCGTGTTGCCCAAGCTCGAGGAGTGGGCGGATTCTTTGTTCTGAGTGCCTCGCCGTCAGGATGTGAGCTGAGCCGGATCGAGAAGCCGCTGTGAGGCGATCGTCAGCAGAGCCACCGAAACAGCCAACAGCAAGGTCGAGGCAGCCACGACAATCGGCGAATCCGTGATATCGGCGACACGTGTGATCACCAAGACATACACAACGTGTATTCCGAACACCAGATACCGGTTGTAGCTCCCGGGCCGGATCGTGACGAGGGCACCGAGAATCGGAAGAGTTGCCAGCGTCGCCCATGCAGCCGCGATCGTCCATGGTCTCGGTTCTCCCGCCACGAAGACCAACCAGGCTGTCGCACCTGACAGAGCCAGAGACCCCGCCACCCAAGCCCTCGCCCGGAGCGGGGGAAGCGTGGCAAGGCCAAACGGTATTGCCGCACCGACGAGGACCGTGATCGCGTCGGTTTCCGGCACGGTGACCCACATACCAGCGACGCTGACGGCGACCATCGGGCCAACAGTCTCCGAGATATCAGAGCGACTCAACAGCCAGATCCCGGCACCGGACCCGGCGACCACAACGGGAAGCATCCACGGTGCCCACCCCACTTCCTCCAGCGAAAGCAGGGAAGCCAGCCCGAATGCTGCAACGAGAGCCGCCAACCAGTAGCCGATCATCGCAGGCGCGCTCGCTGATCCGTAGCGGCGGCTTCTGACGATTAGGTCGCCCGCCAGACCCACCAGGACCAGGGCCCCCACGAAGATGTAGACCACGGGGTCGACATCGAACTGAATTGACACACCTAGCCCAACTGTCAACGCGAAGGCCAGCCCCCACCCTCTTGGGGCACCGCTGGTTCCCAGACCCGCCGCCAGCAGCAACGCCGCTGCGACCAACCCGATGCCCACCCCGGTGAGAAACCCCGGATGCGAGAGCAGATCGACGACCGCCCCAATTTCGTCCTGCACGACCGAGAGCTTAGAGCCATTGCGTCATCTGGCAACGTGAAAGGGCTCCGGTTGAACCGGAGCCCTTTCAATCGGTCGTTGCTGGACCTTAGAAGTCCATGTCACCGCCGTGGCCGTGACCGCCGGCCATTGCCGGAGCTTCCTCCGGCTGTTCGACGACCAATGCTTCGGTCGTGAGAAGCAGCGCCGCGATGGACGCAGCGTTCTGCAATGTCGAACGGGTGACTTTGGCTGGGTCGATGACCCCAGCCGCGATCAGATCCTCGTACACACCGGTCGCCGCGTTGAACCCGCTGCTTCCCTCGGCGGCACGAACCTGTTCGACGACGACTCCACCTTCGAAGCCGGCGTTGACCGCGATCTGGCGAAGCGGCTCTTCCATCGCCTTGCGGACGATGTTGCGCCCGGTCTTCTCGTCGTCGGATCCGCCACGGACCTTCTCGACTGCGATCTGGGCACGGAGCAGAGCAACACCGCCACCAGGGACAACGCCCTCTTCGACGGCGGCACGGGCTGCCTGGACGGCATCCTCGATGCGGTGCTTCTTCTCCTTGAGCTCGACCTCGGTTGCCGCGCCCGCCTTGATGACGACCACGCCACCCGACAGCTTGGCAAGACGCTCCTGGAGCTTCTCACGGTCCCAGTCGGAGTCGGTGTTCTCGATCTCACGCTCGATCTGGACGATGCGAGCCTTGACGTCGGCCTCACTGCCGTCGCCATCGATGATGGTTGTGTTGTCCTTGGAGATGACGACCTTGCGCGCCCGACCCAGCAACTCGGTGCTGACGTTCTCTAGCTTGAGACCGACTTCCTCCGAGATGACGGTGCCACCGGTGAGGATGGCGATGTCCTGGAGCATTGCCTTGCGACGCTCGCCAAAGCCAGGAGCCTTGACGGCGATCGACTGGAAGGTGCCACGGATCTTGTTCACCACGAGAGTGGCGAGGGCCTCGCCCTCGACGTCCTCGGCGATGACAAGGACGCCCTTGCCGGTCTGCATGACCTTCTCGAGAACCGGGACCAGGTCGTTGACCGACGTGATCTTCTGATTGGCGATCAGGATGAACGGGTCATCGAGGACCGCTTCCTGACGATCGGGGTCGGTGATGAAGTACGCCGAGCTGTAGCCCTTGTCGAACTGCATACCCTCGGTGAACTCAAGCTCCAACCCGAAGGTGTGGCCCTCTTCCACCGTGATGACCCCGTCCTTGCCGACCTTGTCCATCGCCTCGGCGATGATGCGCCCGATCACCTCGTCGCCGTTGGCCGCGACCGTCGCGACGTTCTCCAGCCCCTTCTTGCCGCCGACCGGGATGCTCATGCCC
>DASUUP010000256.1:0-20088 GCA_036373995.1 Acidimicrobiia bacterium | reverse complement strand
TGGTCGGGGAGGCGCCCGGCAAGAACGAGGATCTGCAGGGGGAGCCCTTCGTGGGCGCCGCCGGCCAGCTGCTCGACGAGCTCCTCGCTGGCATCGGGCTCCAACGCGAGGAGGTCTACATCGCCAACGTCCTCAAATGTCGGCCGCCGGGCAACCGAGACCCCAAGGAGGACGAGATCGACGCCTGCAAGGGCTATCTCCGCGAGCAGATAAGGATGATCAATCCTCAGACGGTGGTGACCTTGGGTAACTTCGCCACCAAGTTGTTGACCCCGACCGAGACCGGAATCACCCGAATGCGGGGTCAGCGCATCAACTGGTGGCTCGGCGCCACACTCATCCCCACATTCCATCCCGCCGCTGCTCTTCGGGGCCGACCACAAGTCAAAGAACAAATGCAGGAGGACTTCGCGTTGGCGGCCCGGGTCCTCGAGGAGTACGCATCGAGAACAGGGGATTCCGAACCGGTCCAAGACAGTTTGGACCTGTCGTGATCGAGGTTCGCTGTGTCACTCCTGACGACACCGAAGCTTTGGGGGGACGGGTTGCCTCCAGTCTCCGACCGGGTGACATCGTCGTTCTCGCCGGCGGGTTGGGAGCAGGGAAGACCTTGTTCACCAAGGGGCTGGCCACCGGTCTTGGGGTTGAAGAGCCGGTGGTCAGCCCGTCGTTCGTCCTCGTCCGTGAATACCGGAGTGGGTTCATGCCGCTGATTCACGCCGACGTCTACCGGCTGGGCTCGATCAACGAGTTCGATGATCTCGACGTCCTGGAGATGTCTAAGGAAGGTGTGTTGGTCATCGAATGGGGCGCTGCCGTGGAATCCGCCTTGCCTCCGGACCACCTCAGGATCGACTTCGAAGTCGAAGACGACGACTCTCGCGTGCTCCGGTTCAAGAGCGAGGGCTCCTGGGCGATGCGTGAATTGGACTACCTGACGTGAAGCTTCTCGCCATCGAGACGGCGACGCCGGGGTCATCGGTGGCCGTGGTGGAGGACCGTCGCACATTGGCTGCGGCGTCCCGGATCGACCGGGTGGGCCATGCCGGATTCCTGGTGCCCGCGATCGACTTCTGCTTCGACCAGGTCGGCTGGTCGCCCGATTACCTCGACGCGGTCGTCGTCGACATCGGGCCGGGTCTCTACACCGGGATCCGGGTGGGAATCGCCACGGCACAGGGCTTGGCAGCAGCTTTTGGGATCCCCATCATCCCGGCGGTGTCGGTCGACGCCCTCGCCTTGGAGGCCAAGACCGGACATCGCATGATCTGGGCGGTGGTCGATGCCCGGCGTGGCGAGTTCGCCGTCGCCCGCTACCGACCGGTTCCCGGTGGGGTGGTGCGCCAGTCCGCCACCGAGTTGATGAACCCCGACCAACTACGGGCGGCGTTGGAGTCGACTGCCGAGGACAGCCTCGTGGTGGGGGACGCCACCGAACTTCCCGACGGGTTCCTCCTGGGCATGCATCACGTGAAGACCGCCAAGCCCCGATACCCGTACGCAGTGGCGCTTGCCGAGATCGGAGCAGGTAGATATGAGCGTGACGAGTATCCGTCCCCTGAAGACATCAGGCCGCTGTACATGCGAGAGCCCGACGTCACCATCAACTGGGAGAAGCTGCGAGAGGAAGGGCCATGGGGACCCCAGTGATGACGATCCGCCCCATGACCCTCGACGATCTCGGCGAGGTCGCCGCCCTGGAGGCCCACATACAGCCACGCCCCTGGTCGGAGCAGGTCTTCCGCGACGAACTCGCCGCCGATGGCCGGACCTATCTGGTCGCGGCGGGTCCCGATGCCATCGTCGGCTTTGGCGGAGTCATGGTCATCGGTGACGAGGCCCACGTCACCAACCTGCTCGTGGCCGAAGAGAGCCGCCGAAGTGGGGTCGGGTGGAATCTGATGTCGACCCTGATCGGATCGGCGGTGACCCGGGGCGCCCGTCATGTCACACTCGAGGTGCGCTCCGGGAACGAGGCGGCGCGAGCCCTGTACTCGAGGCTGGGACTGGCTCCGGTGGGCATCCGCCCTCGCTACTACGGGGACGACGACGCCCTCATCCTGTGGGCACACGACATAGACCGCCCCGAATATCTGGAGAACCTTCGATGAACCCAACCATCCTCGCCTTCGAGACGAGCTGCGACGAGACCGCGGTGGCCGTCGTCCGGGGCAAGGAAGCCCTCTCCAATGTTCTGTCTTCACAGGTCGACCTGCATGCCCGTTTTGGAGGGGTTGTCCCTGAGGTGGCGGCCCGGGCTCATGTCGAGTCGATCCGTTCGCTGACGCACAAGGCCCTCACCGAGGCGGGTGTTCACCCGTCGGACCTCGACGGTGTCGCCGCCACTGCCGGGCCCGGGCTGGTGGGAGCCCTTCTTGTAGGACACTCGTTCGCCAAGGCGACGGCGTGGGCCCGTCAGCTTCCTTTTGTCGGCATCGATCACATGGAGGGCCACCTGATGGCGCCTCGTCTGCAGTTCGAGGAGTTCAACCCGCCTGCCGTCGTCCTCCTCGCCTCGGGCGGGCACTCCCAGATCGTGCATGTCTCCGATTGGGGGGAGTATGAAACGCTCGGCCACACCATCGACGACGCCGCCGGCGAGGCCTTCGACAAGCTGGCCCGGGTGATGGGCCTCGGGTTTCCCGGTGGGCCGGCCATCGACGCCGCGTCGGAAGGTGGTGACCCTGCAGCGGTTGACTTCCCCCGGGCCCTACCCGACCGCCCCTATCACTTCTCTTTTTCGGGTCTCAAGACATCGGTGGTGGCCTTCATCGAGAAGGCACGGAGGAGCGAAGAGTTGCCGCCACTGGAGGACGTCGCAGCCGCGGTTCAGGAGGCGATCGTCGACGTCTTGGTGGACAAGACCTTCGCCGCCATCGACGCAACGGGAGCGCAGGTCGTGGCGGGGGGCGGTGGTGTCCTCGCCAACCGACGACTGAGATACCGGTTCGCCGAGGAGGCCGACAAACGGGGGATAACCCTCGCTCTCCCCGACCCCATCCTGTGCACCGACAACGCCGCCATGATCGGCGTCGCCGGCGCCCATTGGCTCTCCCAGGGCAGGCTCACCGACTGGGCAGAAAACGTCGACCCCTCTATGGTCCTATAACGAACCTAATGCTGTGGCTCCCATATATGGGAGTCTCGGCGTCTCAAAACGCCACCGACCACCTCATCAAACCTGAGTCATCGCAACTCAGATTCGATTTAGCACTCCTCGCCGACGAGTGCTAATGTGGGCTAGCACTCGCAACTAGAGAGTGCTAACAGACGGATTACCTGGCTCTTACCGGCCATTGATGGCCGGCACCAGAATCATCCGTCGGAAGCACAAGAAGACGCTCAAGGAGGAGCTACGTATGAAGCTTCAGCCGCTCGGTGATCGAGTGGTGGTCACGCCCACGGAGGATGCGGAAGCCCGCACTCCCTCGGGTCTGGTCATCCCCGACACCGCCAAGGAGAAGCCGCAAATCGGAGAAGTGATCGCCGTAGGTCCCGGTGCCCGGGACGACGACGGGGAGCGCATCGCCATGGACGTATCAGTGGGGGACAAGGTCCTCTACTCGAAGTTCGCCGGGACCGAGATCAAGCTCGACTCTGGCGAGTACCTCGTCCTCAGCGAGCGCGACATTCTGGCAATCGTCAACTGAGGAGCTGAGAAGATATGACAGCGAAGGATCTTCGCTTTAGCGAGGAGGCCCGAAAGGGTCTTCAGGCGGGCGTCGACAAGCTCGCCGACACCGTGAAGGTGACACTCGGTCCCAAGGGCCGCAACGTCGTCCTCGAGAAAAAGTGGGGTGCCCCCACGATCACCAACGATGGGGTGACCATCGCCAAGGAGATCGAGCTCGAGGATCCATACGAGAACATGGGCGCCAAGCTCGCCTACGAAGTCGCCAACAAGACTGACAATGTCGCTGGTGATGGGACGACTACGGCGACCGTGCTGGCACAGGCAATGGTCAAAGAGGGCCTCCGCCAGGTGGCCGCCGGCGCCAACCCCATGGAACTCAAGCGGGGCATCGAGGCCGCGGTCGAGGTTGCGGTTAAGTCGATCGGCGACCAAGCCCGCGACATCGAGACGACTGAGGAGATAGCCCACGTCGCCTCGATCTCGGCCAACAACGACTCATCGATCGGCGACGTTATCGCCGATGCGATGGACCGGGTTGGCAAGGATGGGGTGATCACCGTCGAGGAAGGCCAGACGTTCGGGCTCGAGTTGGAGTTCACCGAGGGCATGCAGTTCGACAAGGGCTACATCTCCCCGTACTTCATCACCGACGCCGATCGTCAGGAAGCCGTTCTCGACGATCCCTACATCTTGATCGCCAACCAAAAGATCAGCTCGGTCAACGACCTGGTTCCGGTCCTCGAGAAGGTGATGCAGACCGGCAAGGGTGTTCTCGTCATTGCCGAGGATGTCGAAGGTGAGGCTCTCGCCACGCTCGTGGTGAACAAGATTCGGGGTACCTTCTCTTCCGTGGCCGTGAAGGCACCAGGCTTTGGCGAGCGTCGCAAGGCCATGCTTCAGGACATCGCCATCCTCACCGGTGGCACGGTCATCTCCGAGGAGGTTGGTCTCAAGCTGGAGAACGTGAGCACCGAGTTGCTTGGTCGGGCGCGGAGGGTCGTCATCTCCAAGGACAACACGACCGTCATCGATGGTGATGGTGCTGAGGCAGATGTCAAGGCCCGGATCGCTCAGATCGAGCGTGAGATCGAGAACACCGACTCTGATTGGGACCGCGAGAAGCTCCAGGAGCGTCTCGCCAAGCTCTCCGGCGGCGTCGTGGTCATCAAGGCCGGCGCGGCCACCGAGGTTGAGCTCAAGGAGAAGAAGCACCGTATCGAGGATGCTGTTCAGGCTGCCCGTGCCGCAGTTGAAGAGGGTGTGGTTCCTGGCGGTGGTGTGGCATTGCTTCGCGCTCAGGCTGCTGTCGAGAAGATCCGTGGCGGATCCGATGACGAGAAGACCGGGCGCAACATCGTCCGCAAGTCGATGGAGGAGCCCCTCCGTCAGATCGCCGTCAACGCCGGCTTCGAAGGTGGTGTCGTCGTCGAGCAGGTTCGTGCCGCCGAGGGCAGCAGCGGTTTCAACGCCGCCACCGGTGTGTACGAGGACCTGGTGGCTGCCGGTGTCATCGACCCGGCGAAAGTGACGCGGTCGACGTTGCAGAACTCGGCGTCCATCGCTGCCCTGCTGCTTACGACTGAGGCCCTGGTTGCGGAGCAGCCCGAGGACACGCCGGCAATGCCGGGTGGTCACGGGCACGGCGGTGATATGGACTTCTAGTCCAGCCAACATCCGAAATAGCGAAAGGGCCCGATTGATCGGGCCCTTTCGTATGTGCCCGGCCATCTGTCCCGCCGCGAATTACCAGACCCAGATGATGGCGTCGGTCACACGTCTCCTCGGTCTCCGCCGGGTGAGATCATTCAACGTCTGCGCGATTCGATTCGGCCGAGCTGTCCCCGCAGCCGAACCGTTCGCCTCTACAAATGCTTCCAGGGTGTCGTACGCCAGCCTCGAGGGATCGGGCGTATTTCATCTGGCCACCGGATCAACCTGGAACGCGCGCCTCTCGACCTATTGTCGGACTGGCCGACGACGTGCCAATATCGTGGCTCAGCGTCTGTTGGAATGGGAGGCGTCAAATGACAGAAGGCTGGCCAGACGGCAGCGCGTACGGTGGGATGAGCGACCGGGCACGACGGAGCATCTCTGACGCATCATGAGCGTGTTCCAGGGCACAGCCATGCCGCCGTACCGTCCCTCCGAAGGAGTCGAAGTCTCGGTCGAGTTCCTCTCGGGCCATGTGATCATCATGGCCCTCACCGGTGAATGGCTGGGAAGCTGGCCTGCAGTCAGTGTGTCGGTCAGCAAGCTCGATGAGGCGCTCATGACACTCACTCTGGGGAAAGTGCCAATCCATTTCGAATCGCAGGAGCCCGATGACTTCATCGAGGCTCTTCAGGTGGAGGCCCAGTTCTTCCAGTCCCTGAGTAACTGGCAGAAGGTCGCTCGGCAGGCGAGGATGTCACTAGAGAGATTCGAGACCTTCGTCGAGATTTCCAATCAACCGCCGATACCGCCAGAGGCAGACTCGCCTCTGCACCCTCCAATCCCGGCCAATAACCCTTCAGGGCCAAACACTTTCGACGACGATCGTGCAGTCGCTTATCCGGAGAAAGAGTATGCGCTCCATGCTGAGATCTCATCGGCACAGGAGGAAGTGGTCGGATGGATTGGGTTGGCGATGCAGTCATGGTTCGACTATTACTTCCTCCTGGCAGATGGCGCGTTTCGGGACCGGCTGGAGCGCGCTGCCGCTGGCCTCGACCAATCTGCGAAGGATCTTCGCGTCGTGGGCGAGTCTCTCGAAGGGCCCATCAGTGACGACGTCGCTCGGAACGTTCTCATCAACACGTATGGCACCGCAATAGTGGGGTGGGCTGACGCTTTCGAGTTGATCGCCTCGGGTGCCCGGCGCGATCAGCGACCTCTGGCCCGCGAGGGATTCGCCAGGATGGAAAAAGCCACGGAAATGGCCGAACGTGTGGTCGCTCTCAGGGCGAGTCTCGGTCAGCAGAAGACCATCTCGGGCCATCTGAAGACCCTTCGCGACCTTCAGCCGCCCCAGCGTGTGGCGAGAAGGACTATTGAAAGAGCCAAGACTCCTTGGCGTAAGGCTCTCAAGGCCGCCGGGTCGCCGCTCGACTGGAAGAGGCTGTCCACCTGAGCGAGCGAACAAATTGCGAGTTGAGGGGAGATCCGCTGAGCAATACCTGGTCTTAGAACGAAGACTAGGGTGCCTGTGACTTGCGAGTGAGAAGGGAGGCTGCAGGTAGCCGAAATCGTTGTCCTCTAGTCGAGATCTCGACGAACATCATTGGTCCACTCACCCGGTTGACCCAATCGACCGATCTCGACCCAGACATGCGCAACCTGTCCCTTCTCGCGATGTCATGGCACCCTCGCGGTGTGGACGAGTGTCTTCGAAACTCAGACACCGGTGTGCAAGAGACATCCGACCGAGCACCGCTGCCGACGATTCGTCCGCAATCGTGTTTCTAACGACTGATCGGATTCTCGGCTTCGCTTGAGCTGAGCCAGGGGGACATTGACCTGTTGACCAACGTGAACCCGGCCGGGACAAGCCCTCACGTCGTCCGTCTGCCGCAAAGTTAGGCATCCCAGAAAACAACTCAAGGACCTCCGTGTCGATCCCGATATCGCCCTGAATAGGTCGAGAGACTCATTATGCCCCCAAGATCAAGGAACCAAGACGGTCGATCGGCGGTATCCACAGCCGCACTCATTTTGTCGAGCGCTGTCTTGATAGCCCTGGTGGCCACGGCTACGGGCGCCTTGACACGCGTGCCGACGTTGCACCTCGACTCTGCGGACGCGCAGATCGTGGGCGTGTTCAGCAGCGTCGAAGACCCTGATGCCCCCGGAGGCGGGTTCGTGCACGCCGAGAACCGATTCGGGAACCGGAGAGTCTTCGACGGTGTAGACGGGGCCATGTTCTGCTTCACAGTCATCGAATCCGGTGAATACACCTTCTCCGCGGATGTGATGGGACCCAACAACGGCGCCAACTCTTTCTGGGTTCGCCTGGACTATTTCAATCCATGGGTGTGGGAGTTTGCCAAGTCGACGGAGTTTGAGCCCCAACCTGTGACAGATCACAACGGGGAGCTGTTCGCGGCTCATCTCGAGGCCGGCCAACATGTTGTTGGGTTCTACCTTCGCGAGTCCGGGGCACGTTTGGCCGGCGTCAACATTCACGGTGATATCGGGACCTCTGATCCGCAGCCGTGTGCTGGGCCCGATTCCGAGGGTTCGAGCAGTCCGCAAGAGACTACGACGACCGAGTCAGTGCCCGCCACCACCGAGGCACCGGTCACGTCGACGACTGAGTCAACTCCCACGACGACTGTGGCGCCCACTACATCCACGAGTGAGGCGTCCACGACCTCCACGGCTGCGGCCGCAACCACCTCAACGACAGCCGCTACGACAACATCAACGAGCAAGGCGACGACCACGACCGTCAGTGGTCAGTTCGATGTTGTGATTTCCCCGTCCGATGATGTCAACCAAATCCTCCAAGCGCACCCAGATGGCACCTCATTTCTCTTGAAGGCAGGGACATATAGGCGCTTGACCATTCGGCCAAAGTCAGGTCAGTCGATCACGGGAGAGAACGGGACTGTCCTCGACGGTGAAGGAAGGACGCCCCATGCCATGGGTGATGAGACCAGCGCAAACGACGTAACGCTGCGAAATCTCGAGATCATCAACTACACCGAGTTCGGGATCGCCTGGGGCGCACAGGGTGCCGGTAAAGGATGGGTGATCGAGAATTCTGAGATAGCGTCGAATTACGTCGGAGTTCGGCTGAAGAGCGACGGGACTGTCCGTAACAGCCATGTCCACCACAACACCACGTATGGAGTGCTGGCTTCTGGCCGTGTCGTTCTCGAAGGCAATGAGATCGCCTTCAACCATTCCGAAAGCTACCCGAGTGGGGCCAGTGGCGGACTACTTCTCGGGCGTGCCTCCAACTCGATCATCCGCAACAACCACATCCATCACAACTACACAATTGGGCTTCATCTCGATGGCAGGAAAGAGAACGTTCTGATCGAAGGCAACACGGTCGAAGACAACGAAGATGTGGGCATCTCGTACGAGCTCGGTGGCTCGGGCATGATTCGCAACAATCTCGTGAGACGGAACGGTTCCGGTAGCTCGGGAAGAGGCGGCGACGGAGCGGGCATCATGATCCTGGGGGCGACCGACGTGACAGTGCAGGGCAACCGGGTCGAGGGCAATGTCAACGGCATCGTCGGCAGACAGCCCGATCGCACGAATCCTGATACTGGGAAGTTGTGGGAGCTGAGAAACCTCCGTGTGGTCGACAATGCCGTGACGATGAGTCAAGGCTGGACTGGTATCTACGATCGGGCGTCGGGCCAGCCCTCCCTCGACGCCAACAACGTCTTCGAAAAGAACTCCTACTCCACCTCGGGAGAGCACTTCCGGTGGGGCTCTGAGATGATGACACTCTCCGAGTGGCAGGAAATCCACCCGAACGATGGCTGAAGCGGCAGCCCTACCGACTCATACTCAGGACTTTGCTACAGCGGTTTCGTAAGCCTGGAGAAGCATGGCGTCATATGACAACGTGGGGCGGTGAAGGCGGATCGGCTCCGGCGCATGTGCAAGGAGTCGGCTGAGGGCATCGGCCATGGCTGCGACCGTTTTCGTGGCCGACATCGGCGGAACCGCCACGGTAGGCACCTGCGCCCAATGGCGAGCCAGGACCGGGGGTCCTCCCCTATCGATGCAGATGACCGGCGTTCCATACGAGAGAGCCTCGCTCACTGCCAGACCCGCTTCCTCATGGAAAGCCGGGTGAAGCAAAGCCCGCGCTCGCGCTATCACGTCTAGAGCTTGCGCACGAGGGACATGGCCGATGAAGTTCACCGAGTCCGCTACACCGAGGGTGTCGGCCAACCTGCGCAGCCGGCGCACTCCGTCGCCGCTCCCAATGACGAGGAGGTTCGAGTCACCGGTGTCGGCGGCAGCGAATGCTCGGATGGCCAGATGGGTCCCTTTCCACGGCTCGAGCCTGCCCACTGTGACCACGTCTTGGGATCGACCTTCGTTGATGGCCGTGCGCGGTACCTCTACTGAAAGGGCGTTCGGCAAGACAACTGGGGGCCGATCGGACGATATTCTGGCGGCCGTCTCCGGATTCTGCGCCAGGACCAAGGCTGCCCTTTTCTGGATGTTGCTGATCCACGGCATACTCGCCCACACGGGTCGCAGCAGCGTTCTTGCCGTCTCGTCTAGTAGACCTTTCGCCCCCAGTTCGCGATAAAGGACAAGAGGGGTCGTGACTCCTCCACCGACCGGACCCCACACCTTGGGCACTGAGACAGAGACGATTCCGGTACGAGTCCAATACGAGGCGAACGTGACGTGGTGCGCGACGTCGAACCCGACCCGTTGTTCCAGATCGACAGCCCGTTGTGCGAGGGCCCTCTGCCATCTGTCGTAATACAGGTGTGCGAGCAGTCGGCTCCTCTTCTTCAGTCTCAATAGGGGTCCTGACACCTCGTGCCCGATCAAGTGAATCCTGTCTCTGAGTGGGTGTTCCCGGATCGCATCCTCCAATGACGGCAGGTTGTTGTGACGCGTGATGATCCATACGTCGTGCTGTTGGGCAACTGCCATGAGAGTCCGGAACCCCACCTCGGGTTCTGATCCCTTCCCCGGCTCGCATGCGTAGGCCGATAGCAGAACCTTCACGACATCAACCGGTTCTCCATGGCATCGACGATTACCCCCATCGCTCTCTCCAGTGTCATGTCTCCCGCCTGGAGTGTCATGTCCGGCACGGTCAACGGAGGCACCTGTCCATTGGTGGCGAACACACCGGCTCTCCACCGAACAGCCGCCAAATCTTTGAGACAATGGACTGAGTTTCTGATGGATCCGGCACACGCTCCGTGACCCGAAGCTGGAAGGAGTCGCGCAAATCTCCCGCTGACCTGACGAGCCAACCTGGCTGAGTCCTCTCCTTGCAGAGCGACCCAGAACCCGGCGGGGTGTCGTATCCGTTTCGCCAATCGCCCGGCGTTGCGCCACCCGCGGCGTAACCACTCGGCGAGGCCAACACCCCGACTCCTTCCAGCCAGCACTGCAATCATCGCACTCGCCGTTCCTTGACTGAAGATCTCTTGGCAGCCTTTTGTGAGCTCACCCAGGGGCACCTTGTGTGCGATGGCCAATAGCTCGTCCAGTTCATCTCTTTGTCTCTTGAGATGCCGCTTGCGAATCGAATACAACAACTCGTGGAGCTCGGAGGCCTTCATCCATCGATCGCCCGGTTCAGATTTATCGAGGATCGCAGCACTGTGAAGCCCGTAGTTCCCGAGCCCGGTATCGCCGTAGACGAGGTCGAGTTGTGCACCTTCGGACGCCGACCCGTCGGTGAAGAACAACGACGACGAATCAACGTCGTATTGCCATGACACGATCGGATGTATGTCGCGATTGCTGAGACAGTCATCTATCACCGACAAGATCTCGAGGGGTGCCCTGGCGGTGACTAGGTCCACATCGGACATCGTCGAACCGGCTGCCACTCCTGCCTCGTCGTGGAGCACCGCGAACTCGATGCCCGAAGCAGCCATGCAATCGAGGATGATCATGGGCAGGTTGGGGTCAGTTGTACTCAACAGCTCCTCCGTGGGCCTTGGCCCCCGTCGTGGACCGCTTCTCGGAGACGTCTCTGTATTTTCATTTGGGTGCTCACAGTTAGCATGACACCAATCGCGCGAGACGAAGGCCTTTCAGATTCCATTCGCTTCCTAATCACACTGGCCGCGGGCCGGTCGGCTGGCCGTGTCCCGACCCACGAGGGTCTCGCAGCTCTCGCCGAAGAGCACAAGATGCAAGGTTTGGTCATGTCGGCGCTCGACTCCCGCGAAGACGACGCGTCGAACAATCTGCGCAAGGAATTGGCGTCGATAGACGGGCAGACGTGGGCGCGCCACATCTTCCTCGCTTCAGAGTTGGCCCGTGTGACCTCATCTTTGACTGAAGGTGGCATCGATCACTACGTGATCAAGGGTCCGGCGATCGAAAACCGCTTCTACGACCGGACGGGTGAGCGTCCGTTCGGAGATCTCGACGTCGTCTTGTTGCCTCCCTTCCCGATCGTCGACGCGCTCGAGGTGCTTGGAGACACCGCACGCGATCCGGCGGTCGTCCAACACATGGCGGATGACGGGTGGATCCAATCGGCGGATGTGACCCTCCGATCCGGCGCCCTCATCGATCTACATCTTGACCCCCTCAAGCTTGGGTTCCAGTCACGATTTTCGCGCTCGATGC
The DNA here is from genome assembly GCA_036373995.1 of Acidimicrobiia bacterium. Lineage (GTDB taxonomy): Bacteria > Actinomycetota > Acidimicrobiia > Spongiisociales > ZC4RG35 > JANQRA01. The sequence continues at coordinate 8,171 of DASUUP010000256.1, read as the reverse complement.
GCACTCACTTGGAGTCGATGACGATCGACGGCACGACCATCGAAACCCTGGATTCCACGGCTTCATTGATCGTGACCCTGCTTCATCTCAACCGAAATCGTTTCCGACAACTTTCGGGTTTCGCCGATGTAGCCCGCATCCTCAGCCGATCCCAGATCGACTGGGACATCTTTGCCGACCTGGTCCAGGGCGATGGTCTGGAGGTCCTCATCGACGGCTCACTACGTGCGGTGCGCGACGAGCTCGACCTCGCCGAAGACCTGATCGTTGGTTGGACTTCGAGGAGCCTTTTGCGTGGTGTTGCCCCGAAAAGGGTGATCTGGAACCTTGCGTGGAGGCCATCAACTCGACTTTCAGGACTGTCGGGCCGGTTTCGGATGGGACGTCGGTCACAGTTCCTGATGCCGGCCCTCTGTCGGGGACGCTCGGTCTGGGTGATCTGGTGGATGACGCGGCGGTTGGTCCCTCCACCCCAGGTTCTGAAGCTCATCCACCCGAACGCTCCCGGCCCCTATCTCGTCCGTTTGGTCAGCGGAAGGTGGAACCAGTTTCGCCACAACCGCTTCCACCGTGCCGGTACGAGGCTAGGAAGTGAAGAGGCCGATGACGATCTGGCGGAGTCCCCGAAGTGACCAGGCTCCGGGAAGGACACTTCGGGAGGTGCGTGGTCCGCGTGACATATCTCCGCGAGGGCATCAGTGAATGAGCTACGTCGCGTTTCCGCCGCCGTCGGGCCCGTTGTTGGTGCCTACGAGCAGCCGACGGGCGATGCGCGCGGGCGTGTCGCTGTGGTCAGCCAGTCGTCTCCGAGCTCGGGTGGTACAGCGAGCCTGTTGGCTGGTTGGAGGCGTATTGGGGCCCGGCTTGGTCCCTGGTCGTCGCTACCGGACAGTCCAGGCACTCCCAGCAGATATCGAGCGCGACCACAGCGCGGTGTGGAGCACCTGGTTCGGTGAGTTCGATGAGAGAGCGATCTATCGCCCCTCGCAGGCAGAGCGAACCGGGGTTGCCTTACTCCTGCTCCGGGAGGGGATGCCCCGGGGTTTTGTCAAAGTGCGACCCGCCTGGGATGCGGGTCCGGAGCAACGTGCGACGAGCCGGCTCGGTGAGGCCGAGACTTTCACGGCCCCGACGGTCGTGGGACTTCACGATGCTGGCGGCTGGACCAGTCTTGGCTTTACAGCCCTGCCTGGACGCATTCACTCTCCCCGGGTGTCCGCTCCGATTCGAGCCATTTCCGAGGAAGTCTCCGACCTGGTTCAGCTCGACTCGCCTTGTCCACCCGGTTGGCGCCCGATGCATGGGGACATGGGGCCGTGGAACCTCAGACGGATGCCCGGGGTTGGCCCTGTCCTATTCGATTGGGAGAGTGTTGCTCCTGCTCCCCCTTACGCCGATGTGGCGTTCTATCTGGCCGCGGCGAGGGCGGTGGGACTGCCTGTACGCGAGGACGTCGATCTCAACGAGGCGGCGGTGGCCTTTTGGCGTGACAGGATCTCCCAGAGATTTGGGGCTGGTCGCCGCGACGACCGCCTCGCCGACGCCATGTTGCAGGCCCTCGTCAGGCTTTGGCCGTGATCCGCGTTGTCTGATAACTCCGGCCGATGATGTCGGTGCGCCGATCGATGCGGCTCTGATCGACGATGGCCACTAGGAGGGCAAAGAGTACGAACTCGATGTTCAGCCATCCTCCGAAACCTTGGCTCACCGCGGTGCGAAGCACCAGTGGAAAGATGAGAGTGGCGAGCGCGGTCTCAGCGCGGAGGTTGCGGAAGGACCAGATCAACACCTCGACAAGTGCGTAGACCAGACCGACGACGCCGACTACTCCCACTCCCACCAGTGTCTCTATATAGCCAGAGTGCACGCTGTTAGCAGTTCGGCCGATGGAAGCCAGCGCCACGAATCGTCCCCCGGCTCCGTATCCCCAGCCAGTCCACGGGTGGGCACTCCATGTCTCGAGTGCGACCTCCCACCAGCCCACCCGTCCGGAGAGCGTGCTCAGGTTCTGTGGACGATTGCGTGCGAAGAGGTCAAACAACGTATCACCGTATTCATAGGCGATCCAGGCTGCGGCTGGCACGACGAGGCCCACGAGCAGGGTCCGTCGCGTCGTCCACAGCACAATGGCGAGGCCGATCAGCAGAATTATGACTCCCTGACGACCGGCAGCCAGGACGACATTCAGCACGCCAATCACCGCCACACCGCTCCAGACGCGACGATGATCGGCGTTCGTGAGTATTTTGGCCACGGCGAACACCGCGATGAGCGCGCCGAGTGCGGCCAGCCCGTTGTTATGAAGGTATGGGCTCACCAACGTGTCCTGCATCACGAATCCCGGACGGGACCCAAACGTTCTGAAGATCGAGGGCACGGCCGCGAACCCCACGACGGCGACAGTGAGCATCGCGCTGGCCAGACCAATGATGAGTGTGACGGTGCTCCGCAGCCGCTTGCCGGGGTCGGGCCCGACGGCGATGGCCAGGATTGGAGCCAGACCTGCCGTCAACTCGAGGACCTTGGCCGCCGTTACCAGGGGGGCTGCCGAGTAAATCGACGAAGCTAGTGCCACCCCTACGTAAGCGAGGAGACCTGTCATGGCACGGTGCCCAGGGGTGTAGGAGCGAATCCGATGAATGAGTGCTGGGCCGACAACGAGCAGGGCGAGAACGGCGAGTCCTCCTCGGACGACGCGCTCGATCGTGACCGGATCTCGCAGGACTTCCTCCGTGTCGGTCCCCGAGACGATCGAGAATGTCCCGAGGAGGGCGAGCACCAGCGCCAGTTGCTCGCGTCCGAACCAGTCATCCACCACCGAGTCACTTCTCCTGAACCGGCTAGAAACGGCGAAGAAAGCGATGCAGATGACGGAAACCCAGATCAGTCCACGCAAGCCAACCCTCCTTGGTGCGTTCCGGTCAGGGCGTACCCCTGTCACGTGGGCGAGAGGTACAAAAGCATACTCTCGGGCCAGGGCTAGCCTCCCGCGACTATATGCCCCTGATGGAATCCGGGGACCCCGGTCAGTCAGCTCTTTCCGATCGACCAGGCAAGCGAGACCAGCGTCCGGTCCGCGTAGCCCAACTCTTGGCTGATGTACGCCCCTACCGCGTTGCCTTTTATGAGCGTTTGGCCCGGCGTTCCGACATCCACGTCGTTCTCTACGCCGGGTATCCAAAACCGGGTCATGGTGCTCCGGATGCTCGCCCGGACGTGGGGGTACCCGTCGTGGATGTCAAGAACTGGTTCTATCCGCGTCGGCAACCACCCAAAGTGCTTTGGCACAGTGGTGCCCTGCGCATGTTGCGGAGTGACGCCGAGGTGATCGTCTGTAATGAGTTGGTGACGAACTTGTCGGTGTGGATGATCAGGCTCCTCCATGGTCGGGCCGGTAAGCGTCTCGTGCTCATGGGCTTCTTCTATCGGCCGGAGGGAACCGGGGTATCGGCTCTGGTACGCGACGCATTGCGGAGATTTCTGCGGAGGTCCGCCTCAGCTCTCGTGGCCTACACAGAGCAAGGCCGGCACGAGCTGTTATCCGCAGGCGTCGCCAGTGACTCGGTGTTTGTCACGTGGAACACCCTCGACACCAAGAAGCTCAGAGGATTGGCAGGGGAGGTCCGGCCACGGGCGGCGGCGGTACGCCGTCGATTCGAGATCCCTCGTGATGCGTCCGTCTTGGCGTTCGTCGGTCGGCTCCACGAAAACAAGCGGGTGGAGGTCGCCATTGAAGCGGTCCGGCTTCTGGAGGATCGCCTCGATGAACCGGTGGTCCTGATGGTGATAGGCGACGGCGAAGAGAGAGAGGGCCTCGAGGCCCGTGCCCTTGGTGCACCCGTGCGCTTCATTGGTCAGACCTACGACGACCGCGAATTGGCCGAGTTGTTGTCAGTGGCCTCTCTGCTGATCATGCCGGGGTCAGTTGGTCTGACTTGTGTACTCGGCTTTTCGAATGGTCTCCCGCTGGTGACGACCGATGCCAGTGCAACAATGCAGACTCCGGAGTTCACGTACGTTCGAAACGATGAGAACGCGGTCGTGGTGGAAAGACCCGAGGCTGAGTCATATGCCGCAGTGATCGAGGGCTTGCTCACCGATCGGGAGCGGATGGCTCGTCTATCGGCAGGCGCTGTAGAGACCGCAGCGACCCTGTCGATGGAGCGGATGGTCGACGCCTATGTCGCCGCTACTCAACACCGACCTGGTCGCCGCTTGAAACCCAGGCGCGGTGAGGAATAGAGGACCTCCTCGGGTGGGGTGGCAGCTGAGCCATAGACGCTCTCTTGTTTGGCTATACAAAACCCTCGTGGGGCCGCACTCTCCATCGACTGAGATCGCGATCGAAGAGTGACTCCAGCCGGTTCACTTCGGGCCGCAGGTATTCGTCCAGGATTTCCCAGTCCCTTTCTCCAATAGACGGAAGGGGTCGTCTTCGTGCCAAGCGTGAGTAGATGCGCTCCACGGGCGTCCAAAGGCCAAGATCGACGAGGTGACCCCGCCTCAATCCCATTCTCTTGACCAGCGTCTGGGCCCGAGCCATTGCCTCGTCCGCGGCGCTATGTTTGCGCCCGATATTGACAGCCTGTTCCAGACCGGGGGAAGCGAATGCCGGGTCTGCGCCGGCGAAAGAGTAGATGTCGCGGATGAAAGCCCGTGGGTCGGCAACCAGATCGTCATACAGAGCGATATGCAGTTGTTCGGGCAGGAAGCTATCGAGAAAGGCTGTCAGCCCAGGGGAGTACAGGCTGTCGTCGATGATCTTCGGCAGCGTTTTGATCGCCTCATCGAGAGCACCCCGGAACGTGCCAGTGCGGACTGATTGCCAGTAACTCGACCACGACCGCTCATATGGGTTCCGCAAGGACACCATGAAACGGGCTTCGGGCACCTCGTCGGCGAGACGTTCGATAATGGGTTTGCGCAGGTAGCCGACCGATACCTCCGCATAGAGTCTGTAGTCACGATCGTTGGGGAATTGCTTCCGGTACCAGTCGTGACCCTTCGAGTAGTTGGAGCTCCAGTAGTTGATCTCCTTCGAGGTGGTAGTTCCCACCTCCGGATGCGCCTCGAGCTGTCGATGGATCCACGTCGTAGCCGCCTTTGGAACACCGAGGCAGATGAAAAGGGGTTGGATCGCCGCTAGGGATGCAGTCGCGTGCTCACTCAATCGTGCGGGTAATGCTACAACCCTTGCCCAACTCCAAAATCGTCACGTCATCCTGACTGATCGGGCCTGCAGCCATGTCGCCGCGCGGTTGCGGGCGGCTGTTGTGAAATCCGGGCTCTGTCTCAGAGGATCTCGAACCCGGTTTGCAGGTGGTCGGCGAGCCGGATCGCCATGGCAACAATCGTGAAGACAGGGTTGGCATGGCTACCCGTTACGAAAACAGACGGACCACACACGTAGAGATTGTGAATCCCGAAAACGCGGCAATTGATGTCAACTACCCCCTTCTCGGGGGTGGTCGCCATTCGTGTCGTGCCGAGCTGGTGTCCTCCAAAGCCGATCTGCCGCTCTACATGTTGGCGGGGATTGGTCGTCAGATATTCCAGGGTCCCGATGCCCGCCTGCTCCACGCGTTGCTTGATCAGCTCGTGAGCCTTCACAATACTGTCAACATCGAGATCCGAATAGTGCATCGAGACATGGAGCCGCCTGAGCCCATGTGCGTCGGTGTCATCCGACAGCATGAGGCGGCTGTTTGGATGTGGCGCGTGTTCGACGTGGTAGTAAAGGGTGAAACGATTACTTGTCTTCTTGGCGATGACCGATGGCAACTTTCGGCGACGAATAAGCCTCTTGTAGACGAGTCCGGGGGCGGCTCTCATCAATCTTGGTATTCCGAGGATTATGTTCCTCAGGTGCGGCAGATAGTCCTGGAGACCGAAGCGCCCATAGGCCAATTCGACGCTGTACTCGGCAGGAATTCTGAGCGCAACCCCCCGGAGGCCTTTGGCCAAGAACAGGAGCGACAGCACGGGATCTCGGTGCCTGGCGTCGTGTAGCGGTGGATCGTGCAGGAAGGCGGCGAAGTTCAGCAGTTCGAACTCTTTTTGAGCCGAGGCCGAAATCTGTAGGCGTCGGCGACAGTAGATTCCCTCAGCATCGGTCTCATACTTGTTGACGACATGGAGCGATTGGTTGAAAGATATCTCAGCAATAGCTCCGGAGATGTGAGTCATGAAAAACCGGCCCAGTAGGTCTGATTGATTACCGATTCCGCTGGGGTGCGCTCCTATCGGCTGCATGAGATGCCGGGTGGTTTCCAGACCGCCCATGGCGAATACGTACCGACTCGCTGTGCAGGTGAAGCTGCGACCACCGTCGGTGCGGCAGACGAGCCGAGATACCTCCGTCGAGTCTTCGTTCATCACGGTTCCAACTAGGTGCGAGTCCATCAGAACCCGAACGTTCCCGAGCGCGGACAGCTCGTCCTCATGTTTTTTGCCGAGATCGGTGGGGAGGCTCCATTTCTCGACTCGGTGGGTTTCGAGAACTTCGTCTCTGAACCCTTCTATCAGATCTGGTGGCTCGTCGGGAAGCAACTCGCTAACTTCGAACGAGAACTTACTTCCGATGTCGAGGTGGTCCTGGCTACGGCGGTAATACGGTTGTAGCTCCTCCCATCCGATCGGCCAGCCACTGTGCGGGACAAAGTCTCGTTTATCGAAGTCGATTGGGTCGAAAGGGATGCAACGACCTCCCCATACCGCGGTGGTGCCACCAAAACGCCGAATCCGGGATCGCTCGAGAGGAATTCCCGTCTCGTCCGTCCCTCGATAGAGGTCTTGATTCCTTTCCGAATAGCTCCGTCCGCCACCGGCAATGAGCAAGACGTCGACACCTGCGCGCCCGAGCTCCACTGCCAGGGTTATGCCGGCCGCACCAGATCCAACGATGCACACTCCGGCCGCGAATTTGGAAGCGTCGGCGATCTGATCGTGCTCGATTATCATTGCAAGGTCCGATTTTTGGCTAGCGACACGCCTCTGCTGCAGCAGATGCAACACAACGGGTTGTTTCAGGTCGGACACTCCTGTCGGCCAGGTTCGCTCTGACGTGTTCCAAGGTGCTCATGCCTATCAAAGCCAAACTCACTTGTTTCTGTAAGAGGACTTCAGACAACAGAGTCGCAGAGATCGCGGTTGTGGAAACTCGGGGGAGCCGGTCGCTGAGTTCGCTCAGAAGGGATCCAGAGCCGAATACCTGCCGGCCGATGACGGCCACTCCCATGGAGGCGGCTAAATCGAGTACCGGGGCCACCTCGTCCACAGAGCAGATATTGACTTCTGTCTGAATAACGTCCACGCCGGCCCTGATGGCGGCAATCGCTTTGTCCTTGTTGTCGACCGACACTCCGTAAAGACGGACTTTCCCTTCAGACTTCAGGTCTGAGAGTGTTTCCACCCATTCCGAGCCCTCTATGACCTCGCGTGGCGGACTGTGCAAAAGCACGACATCGAGATACTCCGTCCGGAGCCGCCTGAGGCTCCCTTCAACCGATGATCTTGCATAAGGAGAGCGGAAGCGTTTGAAATCGTCTCTGTCATCCGTGCGCTTTTGTGAAACGCGCGTCCAAGACTTGGCGAGAACCGTGCGCGGCAGGCCGAACTTCGTCGAGATCATGACATCGGTCCGGTCTCTTCGCAGCGCCCTGCCAAGCCATCGCTCTGACCAACCTGCGCCGTAGCTATCCGCCGTGTCGAAGAAGGTGATCCCTCTTGTTACGCACTCCCTAATGACAGCCCGCGCGTCCTCGAATCGTTTTGGGCCTGAGAGAGGGTTCAGGCGACTGGTTCCGAGTCCTATGGCTGACACTTGGAGTCCGTGACCGCCGAACGACCGTCTTAGCATCGAGTGAGATTATCAGAGCTCATTTGCCGCTCCACCAGCCCGGGATGCCTGGAACCCACGGTGGGTCTAGACGACCGGTCTCGTCGAATCGATTCGCCGCCAGTTGCCTGACCACATCACCCTGAGTCGGCGTCCAGTGCGATGAGTGGTGGTTCTGTTCCGTGTGTCGGACTGGCTAAAGCAAGGTGTACCGCTAATCTTTCGTCGTGATGCGGAGCTCCGGTGCATAGTTCAGAGCCATCGCTGCTGGGCGCGGCGTGGAAGCACCGGGTGCTTTTTTCAACAGTGGTCGTGCTTTTTGTTCTCGCGGGGC
>DASUUP010000255.1:0-5035 GCA_036373995.1 Acidimicrobiia bacterium | reverse complement strand
ATCCGTCCACCAGAGGTCCGGGCAGTCACCAAGGCACGCTCCAGCATCTCAAGCTCCCGTTCCCTCTCCAAGAGACCCTGAGCTGCCATAACCACCACCTGAAGCGTCATCCGCCAGTCAACTCAGAACAGGCACCGGTGTCTAACGGTTTCGTGCCCGCCAGAGCCCGATCACTGAACCGCAGTGGCGAAGTCTGGCGACGCGGAGCAGCGGGAGCGCCAATAGGTCAGGCGCTCCCGCTCTCACCTCCGAGATAGGCAGGGCTAACGCGGCCCACTAGCTGGGGTCACCTCAGCCGCTCCCTCGTCGAGAGCGCTGGGTGCCGTGGCCCACTCGAACGAGTCGACGTTCCAATAGAGGAAGCTGTCAGAAACGCTCTCGTTGCTGGCGTCGGTTAGCGCCGGCATCCCTGTCGTATTGATCTCCACGAACCGGTCGAACGACATCGACCTCCGCCGAACCGCCTCCACGGCGGATGCGGTAGAAGGCATCCCCGTGGTGTTCAGCTCCAGGAACTTGGCGTGCCCGGGCCTTGCCGGCACCAGGCTCGTTTCCGAGGCTCCGAGGCCAACTCGAACCAGGGCCGCGGCACCAACCGCGATCGCGATGGCAAGGAACACGACCACGACCGTGCTTGCCGAAAGCCACGTCGGTCCCATGGTCCGCTTATGTGTGCTGCTGAGTGACATCTCATTCTCCTTTCATCTCCGAGGCGTCACCCAGCGAACGTACGAACAGGCGAAGGCAGACAAATCGGGGTGACCCACTCAAAAAAGGGTGAATCCGCCCCTACTTATGAAAGCCAGCGCGGATCGACGAATCGCTGACTGGACCGGAAACTGGCGGCAACCGCCAGAGCAGATCGTCCAATCGCGTGCACAGGGCTTTCGAAGGAGACGGCCACTTGCGGTACGTATGCACCCTTGGGGGATCACCACCGGAACCGCCCCTCTTGTTATCGCTCTACGAGGTGCTCTCCACGATGTCGGTCAGGACATCCGCCACTTGTTTTGGCTGGTCCAGATGCACGTCATGACCACTGTCCTCGATCTCAACGAGCTGGGTGTCGGGTCTGGCGGCAACCATCTCCTCTATCTCATCGTCGGTAATCACGCTGTCTGTAGCTCTGATGAGGGCTGTTGGCACTAAGATCTCACTCCATTCCGCAGCTCGGCTTGTACTCGCTAGAGCTCGCATTGCTCTCAGCATCGTCTCAGGGTCGAAACGTCGCACAAGACCATGTGGCGTTCTTGCTAGCCCGTCGACCCACGCTGGCGTGGAGCGTTTGCCGTGTCCGAAGAAAGACGAAGCCGTGTTCTCGTCAGCGAATCTTGCGGGCCAACGATCGAACCACGCTTCCAATGCCTTGAAATCGGTTTCTGTCATTGGTCGGAACCCGGCCTCGATCAGGACGAGGTGGCGGACGAGGTCGGGTCGCCGGGCGGCCAAGACGGAGACCACCAGGCCTCCCATGGAATGTCCGACGACGAGGACTGATCCTCCAACGAGCCGATCGATGAGCAGTACTGCGTCGCTCACATACGCCGACCGGTCGACTTCTATATCAACTCCGCTCCAGCTCTCGCCATGACCTCTCTGATCCGGTGCAATAACACCGATGCTGTCGTCGAGGAGCTCATAGACCTGCTTCCACTCGCCACCATGGCCAGCCAAGCCATGTAGGAACAAAATCGTCGGTGAGCCGGGACGAAACAGCGCGTGCAGGCTCACTCCTGCGCCCATGAACTCGGTGGACTTCACGACTCCAGATGGTATTTCGCCCCAGGAACCCGAGTCCTAGATCACTGGCAACTGATCTCGAACACAATCCCCCATATCTGAAATACGTCCGACCATCAGCTATCGGGTAGGGCCGCTCGCTTGCCTTGCTAGGTCTTAGTAGCCAGAACTGACCACATCAGGGGTAGGCGCTTGCTGCGTTCTGGCAGGCGGTAACGACCGTCGTCACCCAGTTGGTTGACTGGTCCGGCCTCCCACTCGAGGAACTCGTACTCCTCGACTTGGTCGATTCGAAGTCCTACGTCGATCAACGCCTGAAGGGTCTCTGCCATCCCGTGGTTCCACTCGTAGGTGTCTGGACTGATCACCTCACCATCGCCGGCGTAGGTGAAGTCCTCGGACCAATGTTGCGGATCGGCCGTCTCGAAGTACGGGTAGTCGACAACCAGCAGATCGTCGTCCCGGTCGATGTCGAGGGACCAGAGAATCGGGTGGCCTTCCCGCATGTAGAAGCGACCACCCGGCCCGAGGAAACTGGCCACCACGTCGGCCCAACCCTTGATGTCAGGCAGCCAACAGATCGCCCCCACGCCCGTGTAAACGATGTCGAAGGTCTCGGGCAGGGTCGCTGGTGCGTCGTACAGCTCCGACAAGATGAACCGAGCAGGGGTGCCGGTGTCCTCGCTGATGCGGCGGGCGGCCTCGATCGATCTTGGTGAGATGTCGACCCCGGTGACTTCGGCCCCGAGCCGCGCCCAACCGATGGTGTCGGTGCCGATGTGGCATTGGAGATGGAGAAGGCGCTTCCCTTCGACTTTTCCCAGCTTGGCCGAGTCGAATCTGACCACCTCGCCGACGAACTCCGGGTCATCGATGAACCGCTGGATCCCGTAGAGATTCGAGCCGAGATGGATGTCGACTCGCGCATCCCAGTTGGCGCGGTTCGTCTCACGGTGGTGGTCGAGCGGCATCAGCGCAGTATCGCGCCCGGATCTCTGGTTGCGCTACGGCCCGGGACTGCAGCCAGAGACGGCACCAGCCGCCAAAGAAGAAATCGCTTGCGGGACGTGGTTGGAGAATGGAAGTCTTGTGGGATGTCAGCCGACGGAGCGTTCGACGAACGCATTGCTCGAACCTACGACGCGGACAGCGCCGAGATGTTCGCCTCTGAGGTCCTCGGCCCTACCGTCGACTTCCTCGCCGAGCTTGCCGATGGTCGGCGGGTGCTGGAGTTTGCGATAGGAACCGGTCGTGTCGCGCTGGCTTTGAGCGCTAAAGGCGTCGATGTCTCGGGTATTGAGTTATCAGAGGCAATGGCGGCAGAGATGTTGGCCAAGCCCGGCGCCACGGCTATCCCGGTCACGATTGGCAACATGGCAACCACTAGAGCAGAGGGCACGTTCGGGCTCGTCTATCTCGTATACAACACCATCACGAATCTGCTCACCCAGGACGAGCAGGTCGCCTGCTTCTGCAACGCAGCTGCTCACCTCGAGATCGGTGGCCACTTCGTCATTGAGGTCTTTGTCCCAGAATTGCGCCGCCTTCCACCCGGGGAGCGCCTGGTTGCGTTTGACGTTTCTGATGGCCACGTCGGTGTCGACGAGTACGACATCGCCAACCAGAGATTGACCTCTCACCACTATTGGACCGCCAATGGTCGAGCCGACACATTGGACTCGCAGCACCGATATGCATGGCCGGCCGAATATGACCTCATGGCGCGCATCGCAGGACTCACACTCCGCGAACGGTGGAGCGACTGGCAACACACCCCCTTCACTGCCGACAGCACCTCGCACGTGTCGGTGTGGGAAAAGACCAGCGCCTGATTCCACCCGCTCGGTAGCCAGTCCGAACCCACATCCGGTCGGACACCCTCTGGAACGTCACAGCCGATTGGGGACCTCAGCCAGGCCAGATCACCAAATATCGGGCGATATCGCACACAACGATCACCCGCCCGAGAACGGCACGCCTGCTCGGGTTCGGATTTATCTGCCATGCTTTGGCTTCGGTCAAGTCAATCCCAGAAATCAGCATCGACTCGATGTCAGGGTTCGCTTCCTTGAACGGCTATTCGAAGTCAGATCAGCCACGGATGGGCTTGGATCCCTTCAATCGTTTCCCAAAACCGGTAGCCGCAGGGGCTCCCCACCGCATCCGGCTCCGAGTCCGCTGAAGCTCCGGCCCACAGAACCAGCCGAAGTCTGTGATTATCCGCCAACCACCCGAAGAGCGGTTGGGAAGCCTGCGATTACCTATCAGATCCAATCTCTCCACTGGTTCGGCAGGGTCTTCCCCATTGCCAGTAGATGAATCCAAGCCTTGGCAGCGAAGATGACCACGGCCTCCTTGTAGATACTCAGGTTCTCAGGGATCGACACCGACCACCCTTGCCTGTCGATGGTCGCGCTCTCGACGTCCTCCTCCGGGACCCCCTGAAGCACTGCCTTGAACTCCTTGTCGAGTTTCCTGTACCAGCCACTCAGGGCTTCGAGGCTGGCGGCAATCTCGGGATCGGGGTGCTTGTAATCGAATCTCAGCTCGTAGGTACGGAACGAGTCGACGTAACTCTGTTCGATCTCACCGTGCTCCCTGCACGCCTCCCCGAGGCTGGGACTTCCCTCAATGACGTGTGACAGGTCGGCATCGGAGAGAACGTCGATCATCTGATGCTTCAAGTCCTGGTAGTCGTCGAACCAGCGCAAATAGCCCTCAATCGGATGGCTCATACCGGACTCCCCGCGACTTCAGAGCATCCTATCGATTTTGGAAGTGGCACTACCTCATCATTCTTGCCGTCACGACAGCCTTGAGGGGGGATCTCCGTGGGCTGAACGGTTAACGGCCTGGATAGTTCAAATGAATACAACGAGTGGGTGTCCCGGGACGGGGAGAGCTGGTTTGCATGGAGGGAGACGATCAGTGGTTGGGTCTTTGGAATCGGCGCCAACGCGCCGCCACCCGACGAGTGGAAATATGACGGTCCTGATCCTCCAACAGGCCCACCCGGAGTTGATCCACGGTGGAGGCACGACCCATTCGGGCTGGAGGCTGGTCCGAATTGGTCGTAGCCAACCCTTGACCTGAAACAGGCAACCCGCCCGAGATCAACAGTCATGAGCGGATAACGCTCATTCCCTAAGCCGAGCAGAACGGCACCTATGTGCGGCTGGTGGGCGTAGCCTGTACGGCGATGTCGCAGCTAATTCGGATCTGGGCAGACGAGGACGGGGAATCCCACCTGGAGGATATGGACCCGGAGTTCGCCGAGTCGGACTTCGTTCCTCCC
>DASUUP010000254.1:0-5366 GCA_036373995.1 Acidimicrobiia bacterium | reverse complement strand
CGTGCACCTCGTTGCGGAAAACGCAACGCCGTGCACTCCGACCACCCATCTTCATCCAACCAGGTGTCGGTGCCAGGCATCATGTGTTGCTGGGCTCGCGGCTTCAGCGTCTCCAGAGGTCTTTGGTGAACAGAACAAGGACCGGGAAGATCTCCAGACGGCCGACGATCATCAGGCTCGACAGCAGCCACTTGGCCAGTTCGGGCAGACTGGCGTAGTTGGAGGCCGGGCCAACCTCACCCAGACCGGGACCAATGTTTCCGATCGAAGCCGCCACAGCCGACGTGGCCGTGACGAGGTCGAGACCCTCGGCGAGGTTGGCGTCGATGAACGCCAGACCGAACGTTCCGGTCATGAAGAGGAACATGTAGAAGAGGAAGAAAGACTGAACTGCTTCGATGATGGGCTCGGTCACCTTGTGCTTGCCGAAATGCGTGATGAACACACCCCTGGGATGAACGAGCCGGCGTAGATCGGCGAACGCAGCCTTCGATAACACGCCGATTCGGAACGTCTTCATCGCGCCCGCTGTCGAGCCGGCCATCCCCCCGAGGAACATCAACCCCACGATCATGATCTGTAGGGCCGGCCGCCACAGGCCAAAGTCCGCCGAAGCGAAACCGGTCGTGGTCGTCAGCGAGATGGTGTTGAAAGCTGCGTCTCTCACTGCATTGCCGGCGGTGAAATCATCGAAGAGACCGCCGGCGACCACAACGACAGCGGCGATCGTGATGGCCAGGTACAGCCGAAACTCGGAATTGCGGAAGTACTCGACCGGCTTGTTCCATGCTCGAAAGTGGAGGGCGAATGAGACCCCGGCCACGAACATGAAGAAAGTGATGACCCACTTCGTGTAGTCGCTGAACCCGGCGATGGAGTCGGCTTCGGTCCCGAACCCTCCCGTCGACATCGTGGTGAAGGAGTGGATGACAGCCTGGAATCCACTCATGTCGCCGGCGGCGAGCATCACGATCTCGATGGCTGTGATGACGGCGTAGATGAGCCAGAGCCGCTTCGCCGTCTCTTGGAACCGCGGCGTCAAACGGTCGGGTGTGGGACCCGGGGACTCGGCTCGCGCCAACTGCATGCCACCGGTTCCCAACAGGGGGAGGATGGCCACGCCGAGGACGATTACACCCATACCACCCAGCCACTGGGTCAAGCCACGCCAGAAGGAGATGCCGTTGGGCAGCACGCCAGGGTCGGGAAGGATCGAGGCTCCGGTCGTCGTGAACCCCGAAGCCGTCTCGAACACGGCGTCGGTGATGCTGGGGATCGACCCGGTGAGCACATAGGGGAGAGCACCGAAAATCGAGAAGACAAACCAGGCGAGGCCGACCGTGGCGAACCCCTGTTTCACGGTGATAGATCGAGGTCGTCTGACGAGGCGGCGGGTTGCATAACCGACGACGGCGGTGATTCCCGCTGCAACCGCGATCCAACTCGCCGTGTCGAACTCCGAGTACAAGGCGCTGACCGCGGCTGCGGTGGTCATCGCCACGGCGATGAAGATGAGAACCGAGCCGAGCACGAATGCCACGGTCTGGAGCAGGCTCACAGCGGGCGTTTGGGTGCTGCGCCGTGCTCCGGTGGTCATGCCGTGAAGATGGCCGAAGACTCTGCGATGTCGCGGGGAAGTGCGAAGAAGATGATGTGATCGCCGGCCCTGATCACCGTGGAGCCGTCAGGCACGAAGGTCGTCCCATCTCGTGATATCCCGCCGATGATCACACCGACGGGCAGATCGAGGTCGAGCAATGACTTGTCGACGGCCTCAGAGCCGTCCTCCACCTCGATCTCGATGGCTTCGGCGTCGGTGTCCGAGAACGTGGCGACCTGTTCCACCTGCCCCTGACGCACGAAGCGGAGAATGGCCGATGCAGCCATCAGGCGCGCTGAAACGGCGGCGTCGATGCCGAGCCCGGCGAGGAGGCTGACGTAGGCGATGCGGTTGAACCGTGAGATGGCCATGCCTGCACCACTCGCTTTGCCGACGAGACAGGAGAGGAGATTCACCTCGTCCCAACCGGTGAGACCCATGACGGCGTCCTTGGGGCCGAGGTCGAGCTCGCCGAGCACATCGGGATCGGTGGGGTCGCCACAGATCACCAGCGCGCCGGGATGGCGGTCTGCCAAGTAAGCGCAGCGATCGGCTGACTCATCGACGAGGACGACAGACAGGCCAGAGTCGGCCAGGACGTCCGCGGAGATCTCAGCCAGCCGGGTCCCACCGACGATGATGGCGCGGTCGATTTGCTTTCTCTTGACGCCGATCAGCTTTGTGGCGTCGTCCACCTTCTGATCTGTGGTCATAACCAGGGCATGATCACCGGAGCGGACGATGGTGTCCCCGTGAGCGACGATGGTTTGGCCGTCTCTGACGAGGGCGGCCACGACCCAACCCCACTCGGCTTGGCGGACCCGCAACTGCCGTAGAGGTGCCCTAGTGATGGGCGCATTGGGAGCAACACGCGCACCGACCATCACGAGCTTGCCGTCTGCGAACTGGACCAGCTCGCTGGCACCTCCCAAGCCGACGATGCCAACCAACTCTTCGGCGGCGGTGGCCGAGGGGTCGATGATCATGTCGACGCCGAGGCGGTCGGCGCCCTCACGAAGCTCGCCGTCTTCGATGCGCGCGATGGTGGTTTTCGCCCCCAGCTGGGTGCCGGTGTAACAGGCGAGGATGTTGGCTCCGTCGGAGCTGGTGACCGCGATCAGAAGGTCGGTGTCCCCGGCCTTCGCCTGCTCCAGCATGTGGATGCTTGCGCCGTTCCCATGGAGGACGAGGGCGTCGATCGACTCCTGGAGCTCAGCAACTCGCTTCTCGTCGTCTTCGATGACGATCACGTCTTGACCACCCGAGGAGAGACGCTCGGCGAGATAGGAACCGACCGCCCCTGCGCCCACGATGACTATTCGCATTTAGCCGCTTTTCGATAGCGCACAGACCCTCCAGGCTAGACCTGCAACACATCGTCATCACGTCGCTTCGGGATCGAACTCTCGGCCTCGTAGACTGACCCGGCTTACCCTGGAGACGAATGCAATTCGAAGGACCTAGCGACGTCATTGAGGCGTTGCGGACAGTCGACTATCTGGCCGACGAACGGATCGCCCAGGTCGTGTTCCTGGCCTCCCGTCTCGACAAGCCCGTGTTGGTCGAGGGGCCCGCCGGCGTCGGGAAGACCGAGCTCGCCAAAGCCATCGCTGCGGTGAGTGGTCGCCACTTGATCAGGCTTCAGTGTTATGAGGGTCTGGATGAGGCGAAGGCTTTGTACGAGTGGAACTACAAGAAGCAACTCCTGCGGATCCAGGCCGACGTGGACCACGACTGGGACACGATCAGCCACGACATCTTCTCCGAGGAGTTCCTGCTCACGAGACCGTTGTTGGAGGCGATTCGCTCCACTGAGCCCGTGGTTCTGCTGATCGACGAAGTCGACAGGGTGGAAGTGGAGACCGAGGCACTCCTTTTGGAGATCCTCTCCGACTTCCAGGTCTCCATCCCCGAGCTGGGGACGATGACTGCGAACACGCAGCCGCTGGTCTTTCTGACCTCGAACAACACCCGTGAGCTGAGCGAGGCTCTCAAACGGCGCTGTCTGTTCCTCCACATCGATTATCCCGATACGGAAAGGGAGCAGGCGATCCTCAGCGCCCGGGTCCCGGGTCTCTCCGAGCATCTCGCCGGCCAGGTGGCGAAGGTGGCGCGGTCGATTCGAAACCTCGATCTCAAGAAGTCGCCGTCGGTGTCGGAGACGATCGACTGGGCCCGGACCCTCATCGCGCTCTCCGTCGAGGACGTGGACGAGGCGGTGCTCGGAGACACCCTCCATGTTCTCCTGAAGTATCAGACGGACATCGAGAAGGCCGCCAAAGAGCTCACGTCCTCGCCGCGACCCTGATGCTCCCGGTCATCACCGGTTTCATCGACGAGCTCCGGGACGCTGGCGTCCCCGTCTCAATGGTCGAGGCGATAGACGCCATGCGCGCCGTGGAAGCCATCGACATGAGCTCGCGGGTGGCGTTGCGTGAGACTTTACGTGCCACCCTGGTGAAGAACCTTCGTCACGAACGTGCATTCGACACCGCATTCGACATCTACTTCGCCACGGTCCCGACTCCAACCGAACAAGACGAGCCGTCTGAGAGTGACGGGCCCGGCCCATCGATGACCGGTGAGGGCCAGGGCGGGCCAGGCGACGCCGACTTCGACCAGGAGGGTCTGTTCGAAGCTCTATTGAATGCGCTTTCCGGCATGGATCCTGAGGCTCTGCGCCAGGGTGTCCGCAACGCCGTCGACCAGCTCGCAGGTATGGAGCCGGGGCGCCCCGTCGGAGGCACGTATTACCTCTATCGCACACTGCGCCGTCTCGACATGGCCAAACTCGAAGCCGAGCTCATCGCGGCGCTTGCCGGTGATCAGGAGCTCAGCGAGTTCGAGGAACGCTTGTTGAGAGAGGAGGTCGAGAATCTCATCGAGCGACTCCGCGAGGAGATTCAGGACGAGATCAGACGGCGTCTCGTCGCGGACAGAGGACGAGAGGCGGTGGCAAAGACACTTCGGCGGCCCCTGATCGAAGACGTCGACCTGATGCATGCCACCACCAGTGATCTCGCCGAGATGGAGGCAGCGATCGGCCCGCTGACGAGGAAGCTCGCTGCCCGCCTGGCCCGACGGAGGAAGAAGCGGACCGGCCGGCTCGACTTCAGACGCACTGTCCGGAAGTCGCTCGCGACCGGTGGCGTCCCTGCCGATCCCCAGTTTCGCCATCCCCGCCCGCATCGACCCGAAGTCTGGCTCTTGTGTGACATCTCAGGATCGATGGCGACGTTCTCACGGTTCACACTTCAGTTCACCCATGCCATGGCGACCCACTTCTCCAAGCTGCGATCGTTTGCCTTCGTGGACACCATCGACGAGGTGACCGACTTCTTCGGTCCCGGAATCGACTTCGGTTCGGCGGTGTCTCGCATCACCACCGAGGCTGAAGTGGTCTGGCTCGACGGCCATTCCGATTACGGGAACTCTCTGGAGACGTTCTACAACCGCTATGGGAGCCAACTGACGCCCCGGACCACGGTCATCATCACCGGGGACGCCAGAAACAACTACCGACCTCCGCGGGACTCCGTTTTGTCCGATGTGGCCCGAGCTTCCCGGGCTCTCGTATGGCTGAATCCCGAGCCTCGCGCCTATTGGGACACGGGAGACTCGGCCATGTCGCACTACGCCCGGCACTGCACTTCGGTCCATGAGGTCAGGACCCTGCGACAGTTGGAGGAATTCGTCGAAACGTTGACCCTGCCATCAGGGCGGATGACGCAAAACGTCTAAACCAGAGGGTGTCATCTGCCGATAT
>DASUUP010000253.1:0-2120 GCA_036373995.1 Acidimicrobiia bacterium | reverse complement strand
TTCTGAGACCCGTCTGTCCCCACCAGCAACGGCATGGTCAGCGCCACCTGGGGCGCCTGGCCATAACGCTCCTGGACCACCCGGCCCATCATCAGGTTCCACAGCTGGTCACTGCCGCCGAGCTCGATATCCGCCTCGACGGCGACGGAGTCGTAACCCTGAAGCAGCGGGTAGAGAAACTCCATCACAGAGATGGGCACGCCCGAGTCGAGGCGCTTGGCGAAGTCAGTGCGCTCCATCATCTGGGCGACCGTGGCGGCTGACGTCAGCTCGAGGAGCCCGTACATGTCGAACCCGGCCAACCATTCGGAGTTGCGCCTGATCTCCAGATTGCCGCTGAGGAGCACCTTCTCGAACTGGCTGAGAAGGTTGTCGGCATACCCGTCGACTTCCGCGGCGGTGAGTCGTTTTCGTTGTGCGGCCCTGTCCGAAGGGTCTCCCACCTGAGCCGTGAAGTCCCCGACGATGAGGACCGCAGTGTGACCCAGCTCCTGGAACTGGCGAAGCTTGCGAAGGACGACGGCCCAGCCCAAGGTCACCGCCGGTGCTGTGGGATCGAGTCCCAGCTTGACCCGGAGCGGTCGCCCCAGATTCAATTTGGCGTCCAGCTCCTCGCGGGGAACCACCTGGTCGGTGTGGCGGAGGATGCGTTGCAGTGAATCGGAAGCAGTCATGTGCGGAGGAGGGTAAACCGGCCGGGTCGCAGACCGAGAAGCGCGAGAGCAGTCAGCTCGTCGATCAGGTCAAGGTCCAACGGCGTCTCGACACCGTTGATCTCGCCCGGTGTTCCCGGACGGACCAGACGCTCGAACTCGCCAGGGTGGGTCTCCTGCAGCCAACTGTCGAAGCTCTCGATGAACTCGATGAGGCTCAGCGGCTGGTCCCGATCGATCGGGTCGACATCGAGGGGCCCCGGTGAAGAGCAGGGATATGCCACCGTCTTCGTCGAGTCCGATGCCGAGTGTCTCCACCCACTCTGTCCGAAATGTCCCCATGGTCGAGGTGATCTCGCAGCGAACACTGCGATCACTCTCCGATTCACAACTCCTCAGCGTCATGCGCCGGTCGATGATCGCTCCCCAGGCGAAGTCGGCCTCGAAGACGGCGTCGTCAATCACCAGGATCGGCTGACCGTCGGCAACACCCTCGTGGAAGGGCTGGGACAGATACCCGGTTTCGAACCCAACCGCACCATCGTCCCCGAACAGCGATCTGAAGGCGTCGAAGTCCGCTGAGTTGACGGACTCGACGACATCCTCGATCACCTGCGCCTGAGCTGCCGACAAACTCTCTAGCGCCGGATCGGCGGGCCCCCGGTTCAACACGAGCACGGGAATCGCAATAAAGGCGGCGAATGCAAAGCCTGCGGCATAACCCAGCCATCTCGGCATCTGCCGGCCCGACTTCGGTCCACCCTGAGGTGTCCCCGCTCGTCTAGCTATGTCCTGAACCATGTCGGTCCTTTCCATCACGGGAGAAGGAATGCGTCGACCTGGTCTGGCGTCTGTGACCCGGCTCGGCGACCACCATGTCGGCCTCACGAGGATCTATTTGCCTGGTCATGGCTTACCTCCTCCGTTTTCGGCACGGCGGTTGTGTCCTGTGAATCTTTGGAGCCAAAGCGCCATGCTCATCCGGGCGATGGCGCGATGAAGGCGCATGTCGACAGCAGCGACGGAGATGCCGAGGACTTGGGCGATTTCATTCCGGGAGAGCTCCTCCCCCGCATGGAGCCGAAGAAGTTCCTGATCGCTGGGCTGAGCGTGGTCAATGCTGCCTTGACGTCTTCGTGCTCCGATCGAGTCACCAGCGACTCAGCAGGTCGCGACCGGGGTGCCTCGCTGCTGGCAGTGAGCCGGCTGGACAGTCGCGCCGTCCGGCGGGTCGTTCGTGTGCCGTTCCGGACGACGTTGCGGGCCACACCGTAGAGCCACAATCTTGCTTCTTGACCCTCTGGGATCTTGTCGAAGCGACGCCACGCGACGGCGAATACCTCGACAAGGGCGTCGTCGGCATCTTCGCGTCCCAGCCGTCTCCGGCAGTATGCCCTCAGGTCTTCGCCGTTGTTCAGGTAGAGGTCACGAAACCGGTCGTCGTAATCCGGTATTGCACTCATCCCT
>DASUUP010000252.1:0-3079 GCA_036373995.1 Acidimicrobiia bacterium | reverse complement strand
AAGACCGAGTGCCTCCGCCGGGGTCAGTTTCGGAGCCTTGCCGAAGAAGTCGGCGGCGTCGATGATCACCTCGTCCTCGTCCATGTAGGCCTCCATCAGGTCTCCGGGCCCGTAGCCGGGGAGACCGCACACGAAGATCGTGTTGAGGTCCTTGGTGAGCTGATCCCGGGTGTAGCCGAAACGCTCCATCACCTCTTCCACGTCGACGGTGGACCGGTCGAGGACGTACGGGATCAGGGCCAGGATGCGGGAGATGCGGCTGACGGTGCGGTGACTGGTCATTTCAGCTGCCCCAAGGCCGCTTCGACTCGGGTCGCCACGGCGTGCCGCATCTCGTCGGGAGCCAACACCTCCGCTGACGTGCCGAAACTGAGCACCCATCCGATGAAGGCGTCACGGTTGGCGACTTCGACCTCGGTAGTCAGCTCACCGTGTGGTTCGGGGATTCCGAGACTCCGGGCTGCCCACCATGCGACGTCCTCGTCGAATCTCACAGTGGTCTTGACGACAGGGTCGCCTCCCGCTTCCCAAGGCTGGGCGTCGACGGCGGCCTTGATGTCGAAACCCTTCGGTTTCTGGAACGCTTGAGCGTTCTCGCCAACCTTCAGCTGGGAGATCCTGTCGACCCGGTACATGCGCTCACCGTCGGGAGTGTTCCCCACGAGGTACCAATGGCCGCGGCGATGCGCGATGCCATAGGGCTCGACCGGTCTCACGTGGTCCCGGTAGGTGAATTCGACCTTGCGCCGGTCGGCGATGGCCCCGAACAGCTCGCCCAGAGTGTCGGTGCCTTCGCCGAGGTCGGCGGCGAGAGGCTCGATCCCGGCCCCCTGCTCCAATCCGCCGAGCTTGATGATGGCCCCGACTCCGGCCTCGGTGCCCCCGAGCCGAACCATGCGGGCAGCGACGGAGAGGGCGACCCGCTCCTCCTTGGTGAGACCGGGGTCGCCGATAGCGTATTCCTCGGGGTCGACGGTGTATCCCTCGTCGATCTCCCACGGGTCGAGCGCCTCCAGCTTGAGCGGGACCCCGAGGCGGCGCAGCACCTGTTTGTCCCTCTCGAACATCCGATGGAACGCCTCGTCGGACTGGTCGGCGTATCCGTGCACCGTGTTGCGCACGTCGTTGGAGGTCACCGGCAGCGGCGACTCCAGTAGATAGATCAGGAGGTTGAGGACGCGCTCGACCACGTTCTGCATGACGGGCACGTTATCGGCGCACTGACACCAACCCAGGGTTCCAGGCGTCGGTCAGCGACGCTGGGAACCCTGGGTTGGGAATATTCAAAGACTCGCGATCAGTTTCTCCACTCGCTCGTCCTCGGATTTGAAGGGGTCTTTGCACATGACGGTGCGCTGTGCCTGGTCGTTGAGCTTGAGATGGACCCAATCGACGGTGAAGTCGCGCTTGCGGGCCTTGGCCGCCTTGATGAAAGCGCCACGGAGCCGCGCCCTCGTCGTCTGCGGCGGACGGACCACGGCCTCGGCCACCTTCTCGTCGGTGACGATGCGGTCGGTGAGACCGGCGTTCTCCATCATGTAATAGAGGCCGCGGGACCGATCGACGTCGTGGTAGGCGAGATCCATCATCGACATCTTCGGATCGGACATCGGGAGCCCTCGCTTGGACGAGTACCGCTCCAAGAGCTTGTACTTCATGACCCAGTCGACCTCGCGGTCGAGAGTCATCGGGTCTTTCTCGAGACCGGTGAGCAAGTGCTCCCAACGGTCCACAGCAGCCTGCACCTGCGGCGGGAACCCGGGGCTGCGGGCGAAGCGCATGGCGCGGTCGAGATACTCCCACTGGATGTCGAGCGCGCTCAGTTCGCGGCCATTGGCGAGGCGCAGCTTCCTCGTGCAGGTCGTGTCGTGAGACACCTCCCTGATCGCCCGAATCGGGTTCTCCAGCGTCAGGTCGCGGAAAACTACGTCGCGTTCGATCATCTGGAGCAGCGCCACCATCGTCCCGACCTTGACGAACGTGGCGTACTCGCTCATGTTGGAGTCGCCGGCGATGACGTGGAGCCGGCGGTAACGCTCGGCGTCGGCGTGGGGCTCGTCCCGGGTGTTGATGATGGGGCGTGACCGTGTCGTGGCCGATGACACCCCTTCCCAGATGTGATCCGCCCTCTGCGCCACGGTGTACCCGGTGCCTCGCGGGGTCTGGGTGAGCTTTCCGGCGCCGACGAAGATCTGACGTGTCACCAGGAACGGGATGAGGACGTCGACGGTGCGGTGGAAGTCCTTGTGCCGGCTCACCAGGTAGTTCTCGTGGCAACCGTAGGAGTTGCCCGCCGAGTCGGTGTTGTTCTTGAAGACGTAGATCTCGCCGCGAATACCTTCCTCTTCGAGCCGCTCCTCGGCTCCGGAGACCAACCCTTCGAGGATCCGCTCCCCTGCCTTGTCGTGCGCCACCACGTCTTCGAGTGCGTCACACTCGGGTGTTGCGTACTCGGGGTGCGAACCGACGTCGAGATAGAGACGTGCCCCGTTCTCGAGGAAGACGTTGGAGGATCGACCCCATGAGACGACCCGTCGGAATAGGTAACGAGCCACCTCGTCGGGGCTGAGCCGACGCTGGCCGCGCAGGGTGCAGGTGACCCCGTACTCGTTCTCCAGCCCGAAGATCCTGCGTTCCACGCGGTCAGGCTAGACCGGCCCCCGGAGTTCTACGAGGTCCCGATTTCGTCGGCACTGAGTCGCCGGAATGAGCGACGTCCGTTTCCCCCGTCCAAAACCGCTACTTCCCAGCCTTCGGGCTCTCGGCCCTCGGCTCGGGAAAAGGCTTCGACACCGGCGTTGAATGCCTGCTCGAGGGTCATGTCCTCGCTCCACAAGTCGTCGAGAGCTTCCATCAGCTGCTCGGCTTTCCCGCCGATGGCCACGTACTTGCGCTCGTCGAACAGTGTCCCGTCGTAGGTGACACGAAACAGACGATGCTCACTCCCGTCCTCTGAGATTTCGGCGAGCAAGATCTCCACTTCGAATGGCTTGGGATCCCTGGTGAAGATCATGCCCAGAGTCTGGGCGAAGGCGGTGGCCAGGCCCATGGCAGTGACGTCGTCACGGGAGTAGAGATA
>DASUUP010000251.1:0-4355 GCA_036373995.1 Acidimicrobiia bacterium | reverse complement strand
ATCGAAAACTGACTAACAGTGTCTTCGATCCAGATGAGGCCGTTGAGGGCCTGTGCGAAAAGAGCGCCACTATCGCAGCTCTGGTCGAGTGTGAGCCAGTGGATCACCGAGGACCAGGTATGGGCTGATACGACCAGCGTTCCGCTCGACGGACCATTGACCGTTGCCGCGGCAAACTCGAACGTGGAGCCATTAGGGAGCGTTCCGTTGGAGTTGGGACCGCAGCTCGTGGCACTTGCTGCGACGTTGAGGCGACAGCCGTCCGCCGCCACTCGGGTCTCGTAAGCCGTGCCGTCCTTGCCGTCCAGTGTGTCGGCGTCGCCTGCCGTGGTGGCGCTGTCCGCCGTGGAGGCATTGTCGGCCTGTGCCGGCGTTCCGTCTTCGGCTCCTAGGTACTGGGCGAAGCGACGCATGAAGGCGGACATTTGGCCCCGGGTCACATCGTCCTCCGGACAGTACAGGCTATTCGCCGGCGGGTTGCATCCTTTCGTGACGCCTGACGCCTTCATCCATGCGATGTCCCCATGGAAGGTATGCGAGTTCGGCACGTCATCGAAGCTGTGTGTTGCCAACGCAGTCATAGGTGCCGCGATGAGAGCTAGCACGCCCACGATCGCTGCGAGACGCGTCCAGCGTTTGGGTACGCGAATGTTGTAGGACATGTTGTCCATTACCTATCCCCTTTCCTTGTGGCCCCTCCGGCCACCTCGGTTGGGTCCTGATGACCCGACTCGTGGCCGACACTAGCCAACTCGTTGAGCGCGTGTGGGGTTGGTCACAGAGGGCTGGACGCTTCCCGTTGGAGAGAGTTGAATATCCCGACCATACCGACCCGGAGGGACATCATCGGGGGAAGTCGACGAATCGCCCTGGGTGTATTTGGTGCTGTTCTCATCAGCGTCACGTCGGGGGTTGGCGTCTCGGCAACTGAGGAGCCGTTGGCGGGTACCGCCTATGCCACGGACCATGTGCTGGTCAAAGTGGCCCCGGGTGCGGAGATGGAAGGAGTACTGGTTCAAAAGGAGGAGGGGTTGTTGGGGGAGTGGCGTCGCGTGGCTGTCCCCGAGGGCAGGACAGCCGAGGAGACGGTCGAAGAACTCCAAACCACCGAGGGTGTCGAAACCGCCTCGATTGACCCGATCGTCCAGCTGGATCCGATGTCGAATCCGGTTCCGCTGGGCCATGTTCCCTCAGTCGGGGTCAACGATCCGCTCGCCGAATACCAATGGCATCTGCCGGCAATTCAGACCCAGTTCGCATGGGGTGAAAGCACCGGCACGGGAGTGGTGGTCGCCGTGGTCGACACCGGAATGTCACGTGGCGGTGAGGATCTCGACTGCCACAGCTTCGTCGACCCCTACAACGCTATCACCGGCGCCACGGGTCTCTCTGCAGTGGCCGACGACCATGGGCACGGCACCCACGTCGCGGGCACCGTGGCCCAATGCACCAACAACGGTGTCGGTGTGGCGGGTGTCGCCTTCGACGCCTCCTTGATGCCGGTGAAGGTGCTCAACTCGAGTGGCATGGGATTCATCTCCGACATCGCGGTGGGCATCGACTGGGCCCGGGCACACGGTGCCGACGTGATCAACCTTTCCCTGGGTTGTTTCGGCTGCTCGAATCAGATGATCGATGAGGCGATCGATGCAGCCATTTCCGACGGAGTGGTGATCGTCGCCGCCGCCGGCAACGACGGCAGCAACTCGATCTTCTATCCCGCCAGTCACCCTGATGTCATCGGGGTCGGAGCCACCGACTACAGCAACGCCCGCGCCCCGTATTCCAACCGGGGCCAGGCACTCGACCTCGTGGCGCCTGGCGGCGATCTCGACCAGGACGACAACGGAGACACGCAGCCGGACGGAGTGCTCCAGGAGACCTTCGACGCCAGCGAAGTCTGGGATTACTACTTCATGGAAGGCACTTCGATGGCGACGGCGCACGTCTCCGGGGCCGTGGCTCTCCTGCTGGAGCGATTCCCGGAGGTCGATCGCGTTGCCGTCAAGAATGTTCTCGCCGAGACCTCATTCGATCCGGGTCCGTCCGGCCACGACACCTCATATGGGCATGGTCTGGTCCAGATCCACGAAGCCCTGACGCACGACACGGCAAGACCGACCTGGCTTTCGACTGCGGAAGTCGGTGTCGACAGGTTCGCTGACACGTCCCTCGACGTCTCCTGGACCGAAGCGACGGACAACCGGGCGGTCACCGGGTACCTATTGCGAATCGAAGGCGAGACCTGGACTTCCCAGTCAGGACGACAGGCGACGATCACCGGGCTGACTCCGGGTACCGCCTATCAAATGGAGGTGATCGCCAGGGACGTGATGGGCAACTGGTCCCAGCCGCTTCGCGCACGGGTGGGGACTGCCCGGGCGTTTACGGATACGCCGGGGAACGTCTTTTACCACGATATCCTCTGGATGTCTGGCATGGACATCACTCGGGGCTGCAACCCTCCGGGCAACGACCTGTTCTGCCCGGATGATCCGGTGACCCGCGGCCAAATCGCCGCCTTCTTTGTGCGGGCTCTGGGTCTCGACGACGATTCGCATTCTGGCTTCAAAGATGTACCCGGGAACGCGACCTTCGCCAGCGACATCTCCAAGCTGGCCACGGCCGGCGTCACCAGAGGCTGCAATCCTCCGGTAAGTGACATGTTCTGCCCAGAGGATCCGGTTACCCGCGCTCAGGCTGCTGCCTTCCTGGTACGGGCGTTGGGACTGTCCGAGAACGAACATGCTGGTTTCGCCGACGTGCCCGCCAACGCAGTGTTCGCCGATGACATCGGGAAGCTGGCCACGGCCGGGATCACCCACGGCTGCTACCCACCGGACAACGACAGATTCTGCCCGGAAGAACTGGTCACTCGTGGCCAGTTTGCCGCGCTGCTCCACCGGGCGTGGAAGACTCGAGCCTTCAACGAACGGTGAGGCCGCAGATCAGCACAGGCGAAGACCTGCAGCCGCGCCACGGAAAGTTCTGCCCCGCCACTCTGGACGGATCGATGGCGAGACAGTTGAATATTCCGGGGCGGCGGTAGGCCAGGTGAGCGATGATGGGCAATGGAAGTCGAAGAGGACGAGGTGTCTGCTTCGTGCTCGCGGTGGTGGTGTTGCTGTCCGCGATCGTGCCGGCGGCGCTCGCTCAGGACTCATCTGACGAGACCAATGACGAGCTGCTATATGCCCCCGACCGTATCCTGGTCAAACTAGCGCCAGGTGCTGCCCCGAATCCCGTTTTGGGCGCCGGATCCAACCCTGTGTTCGACCGTTGGCGCACAGTTCCGGTCCCACCCGGGAAGACCCCTCAGGAGATGGTCGAGGAACTCAAGACGAGGAATGGTGTGGATTTCGCCGAGCTCGACCATGTGATTCAGCTCGACCCCCAATTCGACCCGGTTCCCTTCGACCATGTGTCCCCGGTCGACGTGGACGATCCGTTCTACGACTTCCAGTGGCACTTCCCGGCTGTACAGCTCGACGAGGCGTGGGCTGAGACCACAGGAACAGGAGTCGTGGTCGCCGTCGTCGATACCGGGATCACCCAGGATGGCGACGACCTCGACTGTCACACATTTGTTGATCCCTTTGACGCCACTGGAACCCCGGGTCCAATAACCGCAGAGGACGACCACGGTCACGGCACCCATGTCGCCGGGACGGTGGCCCAATGCACCAACAACGCTGTCGGCGTCGCCGGTGTCGCTTTCGATGCATCCCTAATGCCGGTCAAAGTGCTCGATTCGACTGGATCCGGATTTGTCTCATGGCTCGCCAGCGGCATCAACTGGGCCCGCGCTCACGATGCGGATGTGGTCAACATGTCTCTAGGGTGGGATGACCCAAGCTTCACGCATCCAATGATCGACGATGCAATCGAGGCTGCAGTGGCCGACGGTTTGGTGCTCGTGGCGGCATCTGGGAACAACAATTGGCCAACTGTCGCCTATCCGGCCAACCATCCGGATGTGATTGCTGTCGGTGCCACCGAGTACAACAGCACTCGTGCTCCCTACTCCAACAGAGGAAGCGCCATCGACGTGGTGGCGCCAGGCGGGAACAACTCCAAGGACGAAAACGGAGACGGCTTTGCAGATGGGGTACTACAGGAGACTTTCGTTCCCGGGGGGTCCCCTCCGTGGGGCTATCGGTTCTTCCAAGGCACTTCGATGGCGACGCCGCATGTCGCAGGGGCGGCTGCCCTGCTGCTCTCAGAGCGGCCCGGGCTGAATCCTTCGCAGGTGAAACGAGCACTGGAGTGCTCGGCTCTCGACCTCGGCACGCCCGGGTTCGACGACGACTACGGACACGGACTCATCCAGATTCACGACGCGCTCCTGGCCGTAA
>DASUUP010000250.1:0-7862 GCA_036373995.1 Acidimicrobiia bacterium | reverse complement strand
CGCATGAGAGGCGCCTGGCGGTCTTCTTCTTGGACCTAGAGGACCTGGCTCAAGCCGCCGTCTACCACGAGAACGGCACCGGTGATGTATCCGTTCGTGACGAGGCCGCCGACCGCCGTGGCGACCTCATCGGATTTGCCGGATCGTTGCGCCGGCGCCCGTTGAGCCACGAGCTCATGCACGTCGTCCCAATCCGAAGTCCAAGGCGTCTCGATCAACCCTGGAGCCACTGCATTCACCCGGACAGGGCCGAACGACTTGGCAAGCAGGCGGGTCATGTGGTTGAGAGACGCCTTGCTCATCGAGTATGCGATCGACGATCCGGCCGGGCGGATCCCCGCCACAGAGGTGATACTGACCACGTTGCCATCCGGAGATGCCTCGAGGTGAGGCATGGCCAGCTTGGTCAGTGACCAGGTGCCGAAGACGTTCACTTCGAATGTCCTCCGGAAGATGTCATCGGTCAGGGCCTCCAGATTGCCGTGCTCGATGAACGAGGTCCACCCGGCGTTGTTGATCAGGATGTCGAGTCGCCCATAGGACTCGAGCGTCACCGTGATCAGTCGCTCCCGGTCGCCGGGGTCGGTGATGTCTCCCTGGAGATAGATCGACGGAGTCTCGAGCTCGCTGGCAACTCGCTCGCCGGCCTCGATCGAGGTCGCCGAGTTGACCACGACATGGGCGCCCAGCGAGGCCAGATGGTGGGCTGTGGCCTTACCTATACCGCTCGAGGAGCCAGTGACGAGTGCCACACGGCCTTGAAGAAGACTCATGTTGTTGCACAGTATCCGTGGGGGCGCGGGTGCACGGCTGGCCCAGCGGGCTGCAGCAGTGGGAATCTCAGACAGCCCGAGTCCGTGAGGGCGACGTCAGGTGTGGAGGCGAGCCCGGGCGTGACCGGGAATCAGTGGTACAAGAGCGTCTCGACGACGGAAGCCTCGTCCACGCGCCGACAACAATCCGGTCCGAGCGGGTGCGGGTCCCTCGGCTCTCGACCTTGCCGAGCACTGATTCCTGCTCGTTCTCGCGTTTCGTTCCGGTGCCCCGTAGCCCACGCACATCGAGGCGGACACTTGAGCCTGAGACCGTGGGCAATCGGACACCACGGGCGTGAAAGCGGAAGCTTCGGGCCATAATCGGAGTGTGGAACGGCTGAGGTTCGCCGTCGTGGCACTTATTGCCGGAGTGACGCTGACCGCCTCCGTGGGAGCGCCGGCCTGGGGCCAGGGACAAGGTGTCCTGGTCGCCGACGTCGACGGACCCATCACCCCCGTGATCGCCGACCACCTGGCCGCTGCGGTCGAAACCGCCTCCGAGTCGGGCTCGGTCCTTGTCGTAACAATCGACACGCCGGGCGGTCTCGACATCTCGATGCGCGACATCGTTCAGACGTTCCTCAATGCCCCGGTACCCGTTGTTGCTTTTGTCCAGCCCGAGGGGGCTCGAGCGGCATCGGCGGGGACTTTCGTCGCCATGTCGGCACACATCGTCGCTATGGCTCCGGCAACGTCGATCGGCGCTGCCACTCCCGTGGACCTGCAGACCGGGCAGTCGGGCAGTGACAAGGTCATCAATGACGCTGCCGCGTTCGCGGTCAGCGTGGCGGAGAGACGCGGGCGCAGCACCGACTTCGCCGAAGCCGCGGTACGCGAAGGCAAGTCCATCACTGCAAGCCAAGCCCTGGAAGAGAAAGTGATAGACGTCGTGGCCGACGATCTCGACGATCTCCTCAGAACCATCGATGGGGAGGTGGTCGAGGTTCAGGGGTCCGACAGGACATTGACCACCGAAGGAGTCGTGCCGGAACGCTACGAGATGTCGGTTTTCAGGCAGATCCTCGCCCGGATCGCAGACCCCAACTTGGCCATCCTCTTCCTATCGATAGGCACGCTGGCCGTCGTATACGAGGCTGCCAATCCGGGTCTGGGTTTCGCCGGAATCGCCGGCGTCATCCTCCTCCTTGTCGGGTTCTTCGCCCTCAGCGTCTTCCCAGTACAGGAGGCGGGATTCGCGCTTCTCGTCCTCGCCATCGCACTGTTCATAGGCGAGATCTTCGTCCCCGGCGTGGGAGTGCTCGCAGCGGGGGGGACGATATCCTTGATCCTCGCCGGCCTGTTTCTGTTCGAAGGTGACGTCGAGGTGAGCACGCCCGTCCTGTGGCCGACTGCATTGCTGATGGGGGGCCTGACCGCGTTCGCCGGCAGGGCGGCTCTCAGAGCGCGCCTCAAGCCGTCTACCACCGGGCCCGGCACACTCCTAGGAAAGCCCGTTACGGTTCAGGGTGGAGACAAGGAGGGCTACGCGGCTTTTCTCGACGGATCCTGGTGGACCGTCAAACCCTCAGAAGGAGACCTCGAGTCGGGCCAGACTGGCAAGGTCGTGGCAGTCGAGGGCCTCTCCCTGATCGTCGAACCGAATGGAGACGTCAATGAGCACTGAAACCCTCATCGGTTGGGCCATTGCCGGTGTGCTTCTTCTCATCATCTTGAGGGCGTCGATACACATCCTCCCCGAATACGAGCGGGGCGTGCTCTTCCGGCTGGGCCGAGTCACTGGACCGCCCCGAGGCCCCGGGCTGATCTTCATAATCCCGATAGTCGACCGGCTTTTGAGGGTG
Source organism: Acidimicrobiia bacterium (assembly GCA_036373995.1). Classification (GTDB taxonomy): domain Bacteria; phylum Actinomycetota; class Acidimicrobiia; order Spongiisociales; family ZC4RG35; genus JANQRA01. The sequence continues at coordinate 5,245 of DASUUP010000250.1, read as the reverse complement.
AGCCTCCGCATAGTCACCCTGGACATCCCACCCCAGGACATAATCACCAAAGACAACGTGACCGTGCGGGTCAACGCTGTCGCCTACTTTCGTGTCGTCGACGCCAACCAGGCGATCCTCGAGATCGAAGACTTCAACTTCGGCACATCTCAGGTGGCACAAACCACGCTGCGAAGCATCGTGGGTCAGGCCGAGCTCGACGAGCTGCTCGTCAACCGTGACGAGATCAACCGGCGGCTCCAGCAGATAATCGACACGTTGACCGATCCCTGGGGCGTGAAGGTCACACTCGTGGAGGTCAAGGACGTCGAACTACCCGACGCAATGAGACGGGCAATGGCACGTCAGGCAGAGTCGGAAAGAGACCGGCGGGCCAAAGTCATTCACGCTCTCGGTGAGAAGGAAGCGGCAGAGACGCTTGCCGACGCGGCGAGGATGCTGGCGGAGCGTCCTGGGGCTATGCAGCTTCGTGTGCTCCAGACGATGGCCGAGGTCGCAGAAGAGCAGAACTCGACACTCATCTTCCCTCTGCCTTTGGAGTTGCTGCGAGCCTTGGATGCCCTTCGACCGCCCGACGAGGAAGGTCGATAGCTTCGCGCCTACGCCGGTACCTCGTCAACGTCCAGAGAGACAAGCATCACGACTGATCCCATGATCAGTTCATCGGGGTCTTTTGAGGCGCGTTCAGATCGCTGTTTGAGCTCGTCCATCCCAATGACGGCCGGTGGAGTGGATTCGAGATCTTTCAGACTCGCCCCGAAACACACCACGAGTCGAGTACCGGTAGACATCCTCGGATCCGTCTTTCCGGTTTCGATGTTGGTGATGGAAGACACACGGACGCCAGTCATCTGGCAGACAGAAGCCATACTGAGACGGCTCGTTTCAGGTAGACGGCGCACCGTCGAGAACCACGTGTCCGTAGTCCTGGCCAAGCTCGACTCCTCGACCAGGGAAACAGGTCGTCGAAAGGGCGCGCGAGCAAGGGCTTCTCTAGACGGACCTCATTTAGGGGTGCCGATCGCAGATTTGGGGGTGCCACCCCGATGCCACCTCTCTGGTTCGTAATTACCTTCGATCGGGTGACGTTCTCGAGAGATGAGGAGGTGCGATGCCACTGTTCATGGACGTTCACACCATCGATGGTGGGGTCTCGGCAGCTGATGTCGCCGGAGCCCACGAGATGGACCTCGCCACGCAGGACAAGTTCGGGGTGAGCTATCTCCGCTACTGGGTCGACGAGGACGCCGGGAAGATCTTCTGCCTGGTCGAAGCAGACAGCGCGGAAGATGCCAACACAGTCCACCGGAAGGCTCATGGTCTCGTCGCCGACGAGATCTACCCGGTGAGTGAGCACAACTAGAGGAGAGGAAACATGAGGAAAACAACGATTGCGGTATTCACCGCGCTGATGATGGTGATGGCGACCGTCGCCGTTGCCCAGCCTTCAGAAGAGGCGTTCAAGGCCAATGACGCCTGGATATGCGAGGACGATGGCTTCGTCGAGAACCATTGCCTCAATGCCAATTCCATGGGAAAGACGCTGAACATCAAGGTGTTCGATCCCCGTGGCCCACAGGAGTCTGCGAGCTCTGACCCTGCGGCCGACAGCCGCCCCTGCCCGCACGACGACGGGGGAACCGGTCCGTTCGGAACCGACCCCGAGGGTGGGGACGGCACTTGGTGGAATTACTTGTACGACGACAGCCCCGGCGACGGGAACGACCCGGCCGGCCCCCTGTACGTGTGCCACCACAACGGAAGCCAGTAGAGCAAGACCAGAGCGAGGGGGAGCGCTCCGGCGCTCTCCCCCCTCCATAGCTGGTCTCCTCTGACCACTGGACAACTGCCCACTACCCGCCACAGAACTCTCACCAACTGGGGCGCTTGAGAGTTTGAGACCGACGGCCACGACATCACGGCTGTCCATCCCTTCGCCAAGGACCCGGACCCGTCGCCGATCGGCCAATCGCTCAAGACTGTTCGCGAGAGTCGTGTGGAGCGCCCGGCGATCGGAGAGTCCTGGTTCCGCAACGGACCCGGTTCCAACCCGGAGGGACGGGGCTGGGAGCCGCACTCGCCGAGATCAAGGACCAGGTCGAGGTCGGATCGGTTTCGATTTCGTCTCAGAAGGACACTCAGTGTGCGAGAGCCTCCGTGGGGAAAGAGGCGGTCAATCCTCGAGCCAGGCGATGGCCATCTCGGCGGCGATCGCGGCGGCCCGATCGGGGTCGATACCCGTCATGATCAGTGTGCCCCGGAATCCTGGGTTGGTCAGCACCGAGATCACCTTCATCGCCTCCTCGTCCGAGGTCCGGTCGCCGAGGCCTCTGGCCAGCATCGAGGCCACGTTCTCGTCCCACCAGCCGGCGGCCCGGAGGAGGGCGGGGTGCGTGGGGCTCTTCTGGTAGACCCGGTAGAGGTGGCCGGTCCGCTCGTAGAGGCCGTATAGCTCCACCACCAGCTTCGTGATCCGGACGTCGATGGGCTCGTCAGGGTCGATGACGTCGGGGCGGGGTGGCTCCATCGACTCGACCCAGGAGTCGACCACCTCCTCGGCGAGAGACTCGGGAGTGGGGTAGTGGTAGAGGACGGTGCCCGGAGCCACGTCGGCACGGCGCGCCACCTCCTGCATGGAGGTGTCTTCGATGCCGTGCTCCTGGTAGGCAGCGGAGGCGGCGTCGAGGATCCGCTGCCTGGTGGCATCGACCGCGGCCTGACGTTTTCCCAGTCGATAGGAGCGTTTTCCTGGCATGAGAATAATTTAATTGCAGTATGCAAATAAATAAAGTAATTTGCCTCAGGTCACTACGTCGAGGCGAGGAGGCCAGGTGTGACCAAGACAGTGGAAATCGCGGAGAAGGTGGCCCGGCCCCCCTCCCGCACATCCGGATGGGTGAAGGTGGCCCGGATAGGGTCGTTGACGATCGGTGTCTGGTCGCTGGCACTCCAGATTCTGGCCGGAGAGATCATCCCTCCTGTTGTCATCATCGGGGTCGTGTTCACGGTTGTTGCCGTGTTCCTGAAGGGTGACCGACGCCGGCTCGCATTGGTGGCTGCGTTGCTCGCCTTGTTGAGCGTCGGGGGCAACCTGCCGATGACGATCGACGAGCTGAGTCATCCCTCGTCCTCGATCGCGTTCTTGCTCACCCTCCTGGCGACGTCGGCCGCTGCGGTGGTGACGGTGGCGGGATTGGCTGCGTTCTTCGGTTGGTCTCTCGACACACGTCCGGCTGTCTACTACTCGTGGGCCGGTGTCCTCGCCCTGGGTGTGGTCGTCTCGGTGGCGGCCGCCTCCGGCGTGGAATCGATCGCGCCGAGTGCCGGTGATGTCGAAGTCGTGGCCAGCGGTGTCGAGTTCGACCCCGAGCGAATCGTCGTCTCCGCTGGGGAGACCGGATTCTGGCTGGACAACCGGGACGGGATCCGGCACACCTTCACCATCGAAGAGCTGGACCTGGAGATCGACACCCCCGGTCTCAGCGCCCAGCGTGCCGACTTCGACCTTGCCGCCGGGGAGTACACGGTGATCTGCTCCGTGCCGGGGCACGAGAACATGGTCATCGATCTGGTCGTGGAGCCCTGAGGACACATGACAACAGCAGAAGGAATCGCCCGCGGCGCACGTGCTGGGACCATCGAAGAGGTCAGTGCCCTCGTACTCGCCGCGGCGATGATGCCGGTGGTGATCGGTCTCGAAATTCTCGCCCGCTTGGTGGGCGGTCCCATGGGGCCGGACAGCCTGGTGGTCGTGGTCGGGATGACCCTGGCGTTCAGCGGATTCATCGCCTGGGTGATCATGTTGCGACGGCAGATAGCGGAGGCGCGCTGATGGTGTCCGCCCGTGTCTACGACTGGATGTACCGGGTGTGGGCGCCCTGGGACTCGGTGGGGGTGCGCAAGGATCTCATCGACCTGCTGACACGCGGTGACGTCGACCCACGCCGCTACCCCCGCTCGATCGACGTTGGATGTGGGACCGGGGCCAACGTCGTCCACCTGGCGGGAGCCGGGTTCGACGCCTGGGGGGTCGACTTCTCGGAGATCGCCATCCGGAAGGGACGGGCCCGTGCCGCCGCGGCCGGGCTCGATGCCCATTTCGTCGTCGGTGACCTGACGGCTCCCTCGATACCGGGGATCGAAGGCACCTTCGACTTCGTGGTCGACTTCGGAACCCTCGACGACCTGCGCGGCGAGTCTCGTGCCGCCATGGCCGACACCATCACTCGTCTCTCCCACCCCGGGTCCAAGTTCCTCGAGTACTGCTTCTACGGAGAGACCGAGGAGCTGCCCTTGATCAGCTTCCGGGGAACCTCGAAGCTGAGTCACATCGCACCCGGAGAGCTGGATGAGCTGTTCGGTGACGATTGGGAGATCGAGCCGTTCTCCCGCGACGATCATTGGAGGGTCGCCGCATTCTTGCTCACCAAACGGGCGTGAGCGAGCCGTCACCACGACGAACGTGAGGCTGTGGGTGAGCTCCGCCATCGGCGGGGGTCGTCCCCGTCACTTCTAGCGGTGTCTCCAACCTGTCTGCACCGTGTCCACCTCGGTGCCGGCATAACCCAGTTCGAGGAGTTGGTCAGACAGTGAGCGATTGCGCCAACCGCGAAATCCCCAGTGACCAAAGGCCTCCCGTCAAACCGCACCGGGTTCGTTCTCGCTCGTGTGACGCGGTGGGTGGAAAAGCCCACGTCAGCCCCCCGGTTGGGCTAGCTCAGAACCAGGTCCTGTTGGAGACCTTCTCCTCGATTTGGGCTCTGATCCGGTTCATGAGAGGCCGGTCCCGGTCCAAATCGAATCGTAATGCTGCCTCCCAGTCATAGAACCAGGCAGGGCCGCTGCGGAGATCCGTCGGTTCGTCCCGGTATCTGGGGAATATGTGGGCATGCAGGGCCGGCTCGGAGTTGCCGAGGATCTCGTAGTTGATTCGATCTGCCTCGGTTGCTTCCTGGAGGGCCTCACCGACGAGTGCCATCTCAGTCAGGTATGCGATCAACGTCTCCCGGTCGAGACTGTTGAGGTCTGAGACGACAGGATCTGGCAGCAGCAGTGTGTATCCCCGCAGAACCTGGACCGGGGCGAGAATCACCCACCCTGTACGGACGCGACAGATTGTCTGAGCGTTCCGGCCGTCGCGGCATTCGGCGACGTATTTGTGCACGAGAGTGGACACTGCAGGTCGACTGTATGACGACTACGACAGGATGGGCGACACAGCGTCGGCCGATCACGCCATTGCGGG
>DASUUP010000249.1:0-4650 GCA_036373995.1 Acidimicrobiia bacterium | reverse complement strand
ACCACATGAGCCTCAGCCACGATCAGCCAGATTACGGGCGTTTGTCTTCCCACCGCGATCGGTCCGCCTGTAGGGTGCCTCCATCGCTGAGGAGGAAGGCGACGACGAGCGAGACCGGGAACAAAGAGGTAGGCCCCGCGTTCAGGGCTCTGCTTGCCTATCAGCGTCGGGCCGACGCCTTATCTGAGTTGACGGGAACACTCGCCGCCTGGATGGTGCTGCCGACGGTGGCGGTTGGCTTCACCAACGTGATTCTCCGCTACACGGGTCAGAACATCGGTCGGCGTATGACCAGCAACGCCATCATCGAGCTCCAGCTCTATCTCTATGCGTCGATCTTCCTGGTCGGCTTTGCGTACGTGCTCAAGCATCAGATCAATGTCAGGGTCGATTTCTGGTATGCCAAACAACCGGTACCGAGGCGGGCCTGGATCGACTTCTGGGGCAACTGGATCGCACTAGTCCCGTTCTGCATCATCGGAATGTGGGTCTCGTTCCCCCAGGCGTGGCAGTCGATTCGCGTCGGGGAACAGTCCCCCGACGCCAGCGGGTTGCCACGTGGCCCGATCAAAGCAGTACTGGCGATCTCTTTCCTTCTTCTATTTCTCCAGGCACTGTCGGAGCAGATCAGGCTCTACGCCGTCCTAACGGATCGCGGCGACATGGTGCATTACGAGGCAGCCGAAGAGCACATCAGGATCGAGTGACGGAGACATGAGCCTCGAATTCCTCGCCATCATCATGTTCGCCGTCTTCCTGGTGATCATCCTCAGTGGCTATCCGGTGGCCTTCTCATTCGCCGGGACCGCCATCATCTTCTACCTTCTCGGCGTCGTCGTGGGCGACTTGAGTTTCCGATCCCTGAACATCCTCTTCAGCCAGTGGTTCGCCAACTCGGTCACCAACTTCACTTTCTTGGCGATTCCCTTCTTCGTGTTCATGGGAGCCGTCTTCGAGAAGGCAGGGTTGGCCGAGAAGCTCCTGACGACCATCGGGTTTCTCATGGGGCCGCTGCGGGGGGGAATGGCCGTTGCAGTCGTCGTAGTCGGGACTCTCCTGGCTGCAGCCACGGGTGTCGTGGCCGCCACAGTGATCGTGATGGGCATCCTCGCCCTTCCGGTGATGATGAAGTACAACTACGACCCCAAGCTGGCGTCGGGTGTCATCGTCGGATCCGGAACCCTGGCCCAACTCATTCCCCCGAGCCTGGTGCTCATCGTCCTCGCTCAGTTCATTCCCATCTCAGTCGGAGAGCTGTTCGCAGGCGCCTTGATCCCCGGGGTGATGCTGGCGGCGATCTTCGCCATCTATGCCGTGGTCATCGCCTACATCAAACCAGGCTACGCCCCGGCCATCCCCAAAGAGGAGCGCACCATGGGAGGAGGTCAGCTCGCGCTGGAGACTCTGAAGGTCGTGGTCCCTCCCCTGTTCCTCATCTTTGCTGTCCTCGGATCCATCTTTGCCGGAATCGCAACAGCGTCAGAGGCGGGCGCAGTGGGCGCCGTCGGCGCCGTTCTTCTCGCCATCGCCTACAGAAACTTCAGCTGGAAGATGATCTTGGACGCCGCCCGGTCGACGGCCAACATCACCGGCCTGGTTCTTCAAATCTTGTTCGCCTCGACCTTCTTCGCTCTCGTCTTCAACCAACTCAACGGTCAGGACTTGATCACGGAGTGGCTCACCGCGATACCGGGGGGCTTGTGGGGCTTCATCATCGTGGCCAACATCGTGGTGTTCCTACTGGGGATCAACCTCGAGTTCCTCGAGATCTCTTTCATCGTCATGCCGCTGTTCGTCCCTGCTGCCACCGAGCTCGGCATCACCGGACCGCTGCTCGTGTGGTTCGCAGTCATGATGGCCATCAACCTCAACATGGCGTTCATTTCTCCACCAGTCGGGTTCTCGCTCTTCTATCTCCAATCGGTGGCGCCGCCCGAGGTGACGACGAGAGACATCCACATGGGGGCGTTGCCCTTCATGGCCTTGCAAACCGTGGGCCTGATCATCGTGATGATCTTCCCTGAGACGGTCACCTGGTTGGTGGATGTGTTCTTCGCCGACGAACCCCCGTTGGAAGTCATCGGTTTGTTCAGACTCTGAGTCAACGCGAAGTGGCCCCACCGTCACCGGCGGGACCACTCCGAGTCTCAGCTCGTTTACAGGTTTTGGCTGTTTGCCACGAAATCGAGGTACGAGGTCTCGGCGACTGCGAACCAGGGCTGAATCTCTTGACGGAAGGCGTTCCAGTGCTCATAGATGCCTGCAAAGTCGGCATTCTCCGAGGCGTTGGTTTCGAAGAGCTCGAAGGCCGCCTCCTGCGCTGCTGACATGACGTCATCCGGGAACGGAAGAACCTGAATGTCCGAGTTGTTCAGGATCTCCTGCAGGGCACCCGGGTTGAGTGCGTCATAAGACGACATCATCGAGGTATTGGCCTCGTATGCGGCCGACTTGATTATCTCCTGATACACGTCGGGCAGGTCGTTCCACTTGTCCAGCGGGATCTGCACCTCGAGTGTCGGGCCCGGTTCCCACCATCCAGGGTGGTAGTAGAACTGAGTCACGTCCTGCAGCCCCAGGACGACATCGTCGTAGGGCCCAACCCATTCCGCAGCGTCGATTGCGCCCGTCTGCAAGGCTTGGAAGATCTCGCCTCCTGGAAGCACCTGAGTCGTCAGTCCGAGCTCGGACCAAACCACACCGCCGAGACCCGGGATCCGCATGACCGTCCCTTGCAGGTCGGCGAGCGAGTTGATCTCGACGTTCCACCAACCACCCATTTGAACGCCTGTGTTCCCTGCCGGGAACTGGATGGCGTTGAAGCGGTCCGCGTAGAACTCCTGCATCAGCTCGAGACCTCCAGCGTCATAGAGCCAGGCATTGTTCTGACGTGCCGTGAGCCCAAAAGGCACTGCAGTACCGAACGCCGTCGTCGGGTCGAGACCGACGTAGTAGTACGAGGCAGTGTGACCGGCGTCGATCGAGTTGGTCTCCACGTTTTGAAGGATCTCAAGAGCGGGCACCACCTCACCACCTGGCTGGGCGGTCATCATGAACCGACCACCGGTCATCGCCGAGACTCGATCGGCAAATGTCTGAGCACCACCGAAGATGGTGTCCAAGGAGGTGGGCCAGCTAGTGGCGATCTCCCAGTCGATCTCGGGAAGACTGGAGTCTCCGGCGGCTTCGTCCAGGTCAGGATCGCCCGATGAACATGCGGCGAGGGCCGCAGCCCCCAGCGCACCCATCGATGCCATCTTCAGAAACTGCCTCCGCTCCATCATCTTGGCGTACTGCTGTTTGTTCATGCTTCTCCTTCCAGGGCAGGACAGTCCGAACAGTACGCGCGAATCACCAGGCAGTGACGGCTCAGGTTGGATTAACTTCGCGAACCCAGGGTTCCAGGCGTCGCTCAGCGACGCTCACAACCCTGGGTTCGCAAGATCGCATCAGAGTTCGGAGCGCCCCAGAAGCGCCCTGCCGAGGGTCAACTCGTCGGCGTAATCGAGGTCGCCGCCGACAGGTAGACCGGAGGCAAGACGGGTGACACGAAGGCCCAACGGCTTGTACTCCCGGGCGATGTACATGGCAGTGGCGTCACCCTCCACGGTCGGGTTCGTCGCCACGATGAGCTCCTCGATCCCCTCAGGCTCGAGACGCTTGCGTAGCTCCTCGAACCGAAGTTGGCCCGGCCCGATGCCATTGATCGGGGAGAGCGACCCACCCAGCACGTGATACCGGCCCCGGAACTCCTGGGTGCGCTCGACGACGACGATGTCTTGGGGACGCTCCACGACACATACGAGAGTGTCGTCCCGCCTGACGTCACGGCAGATGGCGCACAATTCGCCGGCAGCCACGTTGTAACACCTCTGGCATTGGGAGATCTGGTCACGCATGTCGGAGATGGCGGAAGCGAGACGACGGGCGTCGGCCTCTTCCACGGTGAGCAAGTGGAACGCGAGACGCTGAGCGGACTTACCTCCGATGCCGGGAAGCCGGCCCAGCTCATCGATGAGCCGTTGAACCGGGCCTTCGAACATCAACCGAGAAGACCGCCGAGGCCTCCGGTGATCCCGCCCAACTCCTCGTTGGTGGTCTTCACCGCCTCATCCATGGCTTGCCGGACTGCGGCAACGACGAGATCTTCGAGCATCTCGACATCGTCGGGATCGACGACGTCAGGCGAGATCTTGACCTCGACCAGCTCGGGGCCGCCGGTCACGACCGCGGTGACCATGCCACCACCTGCCGATCCCTCGAACCGGCGGTCAGCAAGCTCAGCCTGGGTCTTGGCCAGCTGCTCCTGCATCTCCTGAGCCTGTTTCATTATCTGGCGCATGTCTGGCTGACGGTTCATGGTCTCAACGTATCAGGTATCAGGTATGAGATATGTGGTTGGAATCCGGTCAGTCTTCCTGGATGACGGTGGCCCCGAGCTCTGACTCGAGGAGCGTGGCCGGGTCGGTCTCGGCTTGCGGGCGTTCCTCGAGCTCAGAGAGATCGACCTCGTCGTCGACTCCGGGCTCGCCGCCACTCTTGAGTCGAAACTTCACCTTGACGGGGGCCCCCAGGAGATCACTCGCCTTGGCCGCCACGATGGGAGCCACCGCGTCGTCCTGCTCGAGCGAGCTCAGGTGGAAGTCGTGG
>DASUUP010000248.1:0-23964 GCA_036373995.1 Acidimicrobiia bacterium | reverse complement strand
GTCGGGTTCTCCATGTTCAGCGGATACACCTTCAACGACCGCGCCTTCATCTCACTCGGCACCGTCGATCCCGGGATCGAGGTCGGCGACGAGCTCACATTGGTTTGGGGAGAGGAGAACGGTGGCACCGACAAGACCACGGTCGAGCGTCACAAGCAGACCGAGATCAAGGTCAGAGTGGCACCAACCCCGTACTCGAAGACCGCTCGGGAGGAGTACGGCGGCGGCTGGAGAAGCGCTAGCTGAGACCAGCGCGCCAGCCACCGAGACGGCCGGCCTATGGAGATCTCCGCCGACGCTTGAGATAGTCGCCCACCGTCGGGATGACGCCGCGTGGGATCCAGAGGAACAGGACGATGATCAGCGCCCCATAGGGCACCAAGCGCAGGTGACCGAAGTCAACGAGAAACTCGTTGATGACGGTGAAAGTGGCCGCTCCCAGGATGGGGCCGAAGAGTGAGCCGATGCCACCGAAAGCCAGCATGACGAGCACGGTCACATCCACCTCGGCAAAGCCATACGTGGTGGGGCTGACACGACCCTGGGCGAGGCCGTACAGGGCGCCGGTCATACCCAGCATCGCGGAGCCCACCAGTGCCGCATAGACCCGATAGCGGGTGACGTCGACGCCGGACAGCTCGGCAGCCACCTCGTCGTCGCGTAGTGCCCGGAACGCCCAGCCGATGTGGGATCGGCGGAGCAGGCCATGAACCAGGAGAAAGACGAGCCCGAGCCCCAACATCAAGTAATAGGCCGGTACCCGCTGAGAGATGAAGCTTTCGGAGCCGGACTCGATCAGGAACCCGGACTCGCCCCCGGTGAGATCACCCAATCCGAGAACGAGGTTCTGAAAGGACAGAGCGAAGATGAGGGTGACTATGCCGGTGAAGATGACGCCCAGCGATCGTCGCACCGCGACCCAACTCAGCAGACCACCGGTGAGGCTGGACGCCAGGGTGGCCAGCAGGACGCTGACGACGATCGGCAGACCGACGGTATCGGCGAATATGGCGGCGCCGTAGCCGCCGATCCCGGCGAGAGCGCCGACACAAAGAAAAAGTTGCCCGGTGCTGCCGAAGATCAGGTTGAACCCTATGGCATAGGAGGCCAAGGCCAGCCCCAGGATGGCCACCGCCATCAGCACGCGGGAGTCGCTGATCCAGATCGGGACGAGCGCCAAAGCCGCACCTGCTGCCAGGACCGGGAGGAAGAGCGCGAGCAGAGACCGGGCTGCATGCTCTTCGGTGCCTCCGACGAGGGAGGTGCCCGTCGCTTCGGCGAATCTCTCGGTCATTCCTTCACCCCCAGGAGCCCGGAGGGGCGGATGAGGATGGTTATCGCTGCGGCAACGAGGAGGATGATCAGGGAGAGGAAAGTGCCGATCTGCGAGGTGGCCACGGTGCTGATCACGCCGAGAATGAGACCGGCCAAGAAGGCGCCGGTGACGCTGCCCAGGCCGCCAACCACCGTGACGATCAATGCCAGCACCGTTATCTCGAAGCCGGCGGTCACGTTCACCGGGCGGAGCATCGACTGGGTCATCGCCACGATGGCGGCGAGGACACCACTGAGGACCAGGATGATTCGCAGCATCAGGGATGGGTCGACCCCCACCAGCCGGGCTCCCTCCTCGTCCTCGATGACCGAGCGCACCGCCCTGCCCAACGAGGTCGCACGCAGGAAGGCGAGGAGAAGGCCGAAAATGACGAGGATGACGATCGCCCCCACGATGCTGCCACGGGGCATGGGAACACCGAGAACGTCGATCGGGCCACCACCGATCTGAAGCCTGAGCCCTTCGAAGGGATAACGCCAGGTCAGGAATCCGTCCACGATGAACGCCACCCCGAGAGTCAGCAACAGGCTGAGCAGGACCCTGGCCTCGCCCTGGCGCCGGTAGATCGGGCGCAGGATGGTCAGATCGAAGATCAAGCCGAGCAACCCCCCGGCAAGCAGTCCGATTGCGACGGCGGCAAGAATGGGAACTCCTGCATCTATGGAGAACAAGGTGACCATGGCGGAGATGACGGCCATTTGCCCATATGCGAGGTTGAGGACGCCACCCAGCCCGTAGACCAGGGTGAGGCCGGCCGCCAGCAGACCGAAGCGAAGTCCGAGCACGATGCCGTCCAGCACGATCGCGGTCGCGGTCATGTCACTCCCAGGTACGCGCTACGGACCCGGGGATCGGCAGCGAGCTCTTTCGAGGTCCCCTCCAGGCTGATGACTCCATTCTCCAGGACGTAACCCCGGTCGGTGAATGCCATCGCCAATGGGACTTGTTGCTCCGCCACGAGCAGTGTCAGGCCCTGACGACGGAGCACCGCCAATGCCTCGTATGCCTCGTGGGCCAGCTTGGGGGCCAGACCCGTTGTCGGCTCATCGAGTACCAACAGACGGGGTCGCGACATGAGGGCACGTCCCACGGCCAGCATCTGCTGCTCGCCGCCGCTCAGGGTTCCTGCGTGCTGGTTACGTCGCTCGGAGAGACGCGGGAAGAGGTCGAAGACTACCGACGATGTCTCGGGGTCGGGACGTTTTGGATACGCACCCAGGGACAAGTTGTCCTGTACGGTCATGCGCGGGAAGAGATGTCGCTCCGCGGGAACGAACCCGAGCCCCCGCCGCACCAAACGCTGGGCGGGCTCCCCGGTCACTTCGTCACCGTCGAACATCACCACACCGGCGCTGAGTTGACTGAGACCGCACATCGCCCGGAACAGGGTCGTCTTCCCGGCCCCGTTGGAGCCGATGATCATCACGGCCTCGCCCTCGTCGACATGGAAGGAGATGTCGTGAACCACATCGTTGCCCTGGTAGCCGGCCGCCAGATCCTGGACGTCAAGCACCTTCGATTTCCGTTCCCAGATAGGCCTCCACCACCCTCGGATCCCGCATCACATTCTCGGGCTGGCCCTCGGTCAGGACCTTTCCGAAATCGAGCACCACTATCCGCTCGGCCAATCTCAGCACCGCCTTCATCACGTGCTCGACCCAAATGACCGTGACATCGAACCGGTCGCGAATGGTCCGCACGATTTCGACGGAAGCCTCCAGCTCCGCGTCGTTGAGGCCGGCCATGACCTCGTCGAGCAGGAGAAGCCTGGGGTCTCCGGAGATGGCGCGGGCCAATTCGAGAAATCGTTGCTCATGGAGGTTCAGGCTGCCGACATAGTCGTGCCTGCGATTGGCGAGCCCGACGAAGTCGAGCATCTCCGCACCGACGGCAGCGGCTTCCGACTCTTCCCTGATACCGCTGCTCATCCCGAACATCGCACCGAGTGTCGCATTCTCCAGCACGGTCATGTTGGGGAAGGAGCGTGGCGTCTGCTGCACCATGGCGATCCCCTTCTGGCGGACCCGATGGGTGGGAGCGCGCGTGATGTCCTCGCCGTCGAACGTGATCGTGCCTGTGGATGGAGACTCCAGACCCACGATCAGCTTGAGCAGCGTGCTCTTTCCAGCACCGTTAGGGCCGACGATGGCGAGGATCTCGCCATCGTCGGCCCTCACGTTCACTCCATCCACGGCCGGGAGGCCACCAAAGTGCTTCCCGACCCCGTTCAGCTCGAGTAGGGCCACCCGATGATTATGACCCGGGCATGTATGGCTCGAGGGGATCGGACTGCGTCAGAACCTCCATCCACCAGTCACCCGTCTCGTTCAGCCCTTCAGGAGCCGGGCCCTCGGTGATCCGGAAGAAGATCGGCTGAGCTTCGGCGAGCTCGCCCCACTCCGTCCAGCTCACTGGATGGGCGTAACCCTCCAGGTCGAAGGAGCTCTCATGCATGTACTCGGCGATGGCGACCGGGTCGTCACCCACGGCGCCAACGGCCTCGGCCACCATGGTCACGATGCCAAAGCCGGCCACCGCGTCGTCCGACATGAGTGCGTTGTCGGAGAACGCCAGGTAGCGCTCGGCCAGGGCGGCGTAGCCGTCGCTGGTGTAATCGGCACAGGCGAAGTCGGCGTAGCGACCGATGGCGACATCGGGCTGCGCACCCACGGCCAGATCAGGCGGTGTCCAGGCTCCCGTTACCGGCACGTCGCCAACCAGGTCCACGGACAATGCGAGGATCGCTGCGTTCCCTGGCGGGTGCCCGGTAGCGACGACCATCTCAGAGCCGGCGAGGTTGCGAACGAAGGGGGTGAAGTCGGTGTCGGGCGGAACCGGCGCGACCTGGATCTCTCCGAAATCGACGTCGGAGCCTTCAAAGGTGTTCCTCACAGCGTCGGCGAACGACTGACCCCAGGCGTAGTCGGCAACGATCACGCCAACATTGCTGAGACCTTGTTCCTCCGCGTACTGGAGCACAGGCCCTGCCGTCATCGGGGCGGCGGGGAGACAGGTTCGGAAGGTGTACCTGCTGTCCTGGGTGAGCGCGGCCTCGGTGCCCGACTTGATCAGGAAGAAGGGCATCTGCGCTTCCTCGGCCAGCGGGCCCACCGCGGCGCCGACGGTGCTGGAGATTGGCCCACCGACAGCCACAACGCCATCTTCGACGAGACGCTCGAAGCCGTCGATGCCCGCATCGGCATCGTTCGCCGAGTCCTGGGTCACGATCTCGATCATCCGGCCATCGACACCTCCGCCGGCGTTGATCTCCTCTGCGGCGAGCAGCATCCCGTCCCGGGCATTGACAGCCCATGGCGTGAACACGGTCAGGTCGGTGAGAGCACCGATCTTGATGGGCTCTCCGGAAACCGGCTCTGTGGTGTCGGTGGGTGCGGCGGTCGTGTCCGTAGGTGCTTCGGTCGTATCCGGAGCCTCGGCCGTCGTGTCAGGTCCAGGCTCGGTCGTGTCAGCCGTGCCGTCATCGCCACATGCCGCCACCACCAGCGCCAATACCACCAGCAACGACAGAAGCCCGGTTTTGGGGCGTCTCCTCATTTTTCCTCCTCGTTTTTTCTTGGCGTCGCAGATCGCCTCTCAATGATCAGCGACACTACGCGCGCTAAGTGTCACTTTGCGGTGACACTTCTTCGACCACATGGCGGGATCATCCGGATGTTCGCTTTGCGAACAGATGTGCGACAGGCGGTCGAGCTGCGAGGGTACGTCCTGGTGACCGTGTCCGCAACCGGTATCAGGGGTATGGGGGACCACCTTCTCAGCCATCCCGGAGTCTGAAACGCTGGATCTTCCCGGTTGCGGTGCGAGGGAAGTCATCGACGAAGTCGACGACGTGCGGGTACTGGTACCGGAGGAGGGCTGCCTTGCACCATTCCTGGAGACCTGTCACCAGGTCATGGCTGGGCTCGTAGCCGTCGGAGAGGATCACCGACGCCTTGATCCGAGACACGTCATCGATCATCACGCTCACCACCGCGGCCTCGTGCACGGCTTCATGGTCCATGAGCCGGTTCTCGATCTCTATCGGGCTCACCCACAGGCCTCCGATCTTCATCATGTCATCGACACGACCCTCGTATACGAAGTTGCCGCTCTCATTGCGGTAATACCGATCTCCCGAGGCGAACCAGCCGTTGGCGAGTTTCTCCTTGGTCCTCTCGGCCTGGTGCCAGTATTGAGATAGGGCGCTGGGACCTCTGACCCACAGCTCGCCCGCCTCACCATCGGGCACGGGTTCCCTGTCCTCGTCTCTCACGGCCAGCTCGTATCCGTCGACAGCGGTCCCCGAGCTTCCGGGCTCGACCTCACCAGGCCGGTTGGTGCAGTAGATGTGAAGCATCTCCGTCGAGCCGAGGCCATCCATGATCTCGACACCAGTCCTCTCGTGAAACCGTCGCCAGGTGCCAGGAGGCAGCGGCTCGGCTGCGGAGACACCGAGACGGACCGAAGACCAGTCCGTGGAATCGAAGTCTGGATGGGCCAGGATCGCCGCATACAGCGCCGGGACGGAGAAGTAGAGCGTGGGCTTGTGAGTGGCCACCCTCTCCAGCAACTTGTCGGGAGTCGGTGGACCGGTCGCGTAGACCGATGTGGCACCCACCGATAGCGGGAAGCTGAGGTTGTTCCCCAGCCCGTATGCATGGAACATCTTGGTGCTGGAGAAGACGACGTCACGCTCGTTGATGCCCAGGGTGGGTTGGGCATAGTTCTCACATGTGGCCAAGACATTGGCGTGACGATGGACGACACCTTTTGGCGGTCCGGTGGAACCCGAGCTGTACAGCCAGAAGGCCATGTCGTCGGGGTGTGTCGTCACCGGGTCCACCTCGTCGACATCTTCATCCAGCCATTCGTCGAGGGAGTGGCCGGCCCCGGCCTCTCCGTTGGCCACGATGAGTTCGACTCCCTCGCGACGGGCCACCTCGGGACCGACCTTCTCCATGAACACCGAGTCGACGACGGCCGCCGCCGAATAGGAGTCGTCGAGGAAGTAGGCGAAATCCTGGGCTCGGGCGAGGAAGTTGACGGGGATCGGGACGGCACCGATCCGCATTGCCCCGAGAAACGTCGCCGGGAAGGCGGGTGTGTCGTCCAGCACGAGGAGAACTCGCTCTTCACGACGGATTCCCAGGTCTCTGAGACGGCGGGCAACGCGATTGACCAGCGCGTGCAGCTCGCCGTAGCTGAGCTGCTCGTTCGCGGCCGTGATGAGCGCAGTCTTCGACTCACGCCCGGCCTGGAGGTTGGCGTCCACCAAAGTGCTGACATTCGGCGTGGTCTGCATGTCAGTCGACGCTAGTGAGAGGTTTCAGCCGTAGACGGTCAGATTGCATCGAGGACACTAGGGGAGCTTCACATATTCGAAGTCGGTCGGCCTTTGGTCTATGCCTCTCGTGGGAGGAGCGATCCAGGATGCGAAGACTCCCGGTTCGTACTGCGGCTGCATGATGCTCTCGATGTAGGCGCGATCGTTCTCGGTGGGTAGCCAGTCATCCCGAGCCGCCTCGAACTGCTCGGCCGAGATGACCTCTCCCGCGGGCGAGACGGACAGGTCGCCGAACTCACCGATCTCACGATTGAAGGCCACGTGGGGAAGTGTGATCTCGAAGTCGACGTCATGGCTCGCAATCTCTTTGTTCCAGCGGCGAATGCCACCGAGACAGTCCTCCATGAAGTCGTCGCGCAATCGGGCATTGAGACCGTTCAGCGCGGGCACATCCACCAATTTCAGCTCCCCGTCGACCAGCTTCATGACCGGGTAAGTGGCATCTCGCAGCTTGTGGTCGTCCTCGAGACGGTCCTCGTGGTACCGACCCTTCAAGCCGGCATTGAAGAAGTTCGCCGCGTTCGTCGACTCCTCGGAGCCGAAGAGATCGAGTGTCAGGGAGTAGTGGAGGTTCACCTTTCGCTGAATGGTGGGGAGATCGATCACGCCCAGCCTGCGAATGGCCTCTTCGTCATGGGGGTCGTCGATACCCGCGGCCGCCATCGCTTTGGCTGTTGCCTCCACCACCCGCATCACACCGGTATAGCCGACGAACATGTGGTGGGCTTCCTCGGCGAGCATGAACCTGCATGTTCGGGACAACGGGTCGAACCCGGATTGGGCAAGGGCCTCGAGCTGCATTTTCCCGTCCCGGTCGGTGAAATAGGTGAACATGAAAAAGGAGAGCCAGTCGGGTGTCTCCTCGTTGAAGGCCCCCAGCATCCGGGGCTGCTCCTCGCTTCCCGAAGAGCGCTTCAGGAGATCATCTGCCTCTTCACGTCCGTCCCGACCGAAGTATTTGTGGAGCAGGTAGACCATCGCCCAGAGATGACGTCCCTCTTCGACGTTCACCTGGAAGAGATTTCTCATGTCGTACAGCGACGGGGCGATGCTGCCGAGATGCTTCTGCTGTTCCACCGAAGCCGGCTCGGTGTCTCCCTGGATCACGACGAGGCGACGCAGCATCGACCGATACTCACCCGGGACCTCCTGCCACACTGGCTCACCGGCGTGGGCTCCGAACGGGATGAGCCTGTCCTCCTCCTCGGGGGCGAGCAAGATGCCCCATCGATACTCGGGCATCTTCACGAAGCCGAATTTGGCCCAGCCCTCCTTTTCCACGCTGACGGCGGTGCGCAGGTAGACGTCGGCCATCTGGAAGCCTTCCGGCCCCATCGACATCCACCAGTCGATGTATCCGGGATGCCATTGCTCCAGTGCCCTCTGCAGCTTGGGATCGTCCGTGAGCCCCACGTTGTTGGGGATGAGACTGTCGTAGTCGACGTCTTGCCAGGCCATCACACTCTCCTCTGGTCGTATTCGGGCCGTATTCCGGTTCCGTACCTCTGCAAGGCCCCGGCCTCACCGGACGCGTTTGGTCGCTGGAACACCCAGTTCTGCCAGGCGGTGAGTCGCCCGAAGATCTTGGTCTCCATGGTCTCCGGGCCTGGGAAGCGCAGATTGGCCTCCATACCGGTCAGCCCGTCGGCCGAGAACGCGGACCGCTCCTCGACGATGATGCGCAGCTCGTCGTCCCAGTCGAGGTCATCGAACGCATCGGTCACGAGACCGGCCTCGACTGCAGCGCCGGCGTCGAGCTTCTCCCCGATCACGGCTTGCGCCTTCTCCAGGTCTTCCGGAGCTCCCCAGAACCGCGTCTCGATCCTGGAGAGACCATTGGACATGGGGAATGCGAACCGATTCGATTGGGTGAAGGCCAGGCTGGCGACGTCCCCTTCGCCGTCGAAACGCTCTCCGAGAAGCATGTACGTACGGTCGGCGGAGAGAACGAGCTCTGCCAGGAAGCCCCCGAAACTGCTTCCGGGCTCGACCAGGGCCATGACCGTCCGCGAGGTGAGGTCCACCCTGCGGAGAAGACGACCCCAGTAGAGCAGCACCTCACGGACGAACCAGTGATCACCCTGGCTCAGCAGAAAGGTGTCATAGGCGAGTACCAGACCCAAGTCCCCCTCAGAGTGGATCAGGACAACGCCGATCTCCAGCTCGTTGACCCGGAGGTGCAGAATCGCATCATCGAGCTCACGAGCCAGGACCAGCGGCCAGAAGCCGGCGCCCTCGGTCGCCGCCTCGTCCCCATCGACCGGCGGAGATTCGCTCGGCCCTTGCAGCGTGATCGATGCCGTGCGCTCCTTCCGGTCGAGGTCCACCGTGACGTGTGAATAGGTGATGGTGTCGTCCTCGATCACACGATCCAGCGGGGTGAGGGCAACACCTTCGGCATCCGGGGGTCGATCGCTCTGAGCCGCGAAATCCCGGGCCCTCTGCGCCACGGTCTCGTCGAATGACGATGCCGGCACCAACTCGTCCACCAAGCCCCATTCGAGAGCCTTGTTTCCCTTGATGCCCTCCTCGAGGGTGCAGAAGACGTCGGCTCGGTCGCGGCGGACGAACCTCTTGTCGGTGAGCCGGGTGAGCCCTCCGGTGCCGGGGAGAACCCCGAGCAGGGGAACCTCGGGGAGCGAGACGGCAGCGTTCCGATCGTCGATGAGCATGAGATGGTCGGTGGCGAGGGCGAGTTCGTAGCCGCCTCCTGCGGCGTTTCCGCTCAGCGCTGCCAGATACCTCTGACCCGAGTGTCGGGAGGCATCCTCGATAGCGTTGCGTGTCTCATTGGTGAACTTGCAGAAGTTGACTTTCAAGGGATGCGACGCCGATGCCAGCATCCCGATATTGGCGCCGGCACAAAACATGCGATCTAGATGTGAGCCGATCACCACGGCGCCGACACCTGGGTGCTCGAAGCGGAGACGCTGCACGGCGTCGGCCAGCTCGATGTCCACCCCCAGGTCATACGAGTTCAGCTTCATCTCGTACCCCGGGTTCAGGCCACCTCCAGGATCGACGTCCATGTCGAGATAGGCGACCGGACCGTCGACCCTCAGCTTCCAATGGCGATAGGAGTCGGGGTGAGTCTGGAAGTCGATCACGGCCATTCCGATCTTAGGCTGACCGCGCGGTCAGGATCAACCGCCGGCTTTCTGTCGCAGTGCCCCGCCGGTACCCTCGGACTCGTGCAGGACATCCTGGTCTCCGATCGCAGTGCTCGTGAGATGGAGATCATTCGCTCCGCTTATCGCACGATGGCCAAGCGAGGCTCGCATCGGATGTCCCTCCAAGATGTCGCCGATGAGGCCGGTGTCTCGAAAGCCCTGGTGCTGTATCACTTCGGCAGCAAAGAGACACTCCTGCTGGCTGCGATGAAGTGGGCGGTGGAACGGACAGCAGCGCGCATCCGAGAAGGTCTCGACTCAGAGGAGGCCCCATCGGACCAGATCGGCGCGCTCATCGACGCGATCTTCATCGATCCCGAGGCCAACCGCGACTTCTATCTCTTCTACCTCGACCTCATCGAACATGCCGGCCGGGTGCCCAGTTTCAGCGAGCTGTCGGCAATGCTGATCGAGATCATCAATGGTCTCTATAGACATGTGATCGCCGAAGGTGTCGAGCGAGGGATCTTCCACGTGACCGATGTCGAGGTCGCGGGCCGCAACATGCGCGCCCTGATCGAGGGCACGTTTCTGCAGTGGATACAGACCGACGACTGGCGGGTGAACCACGAAGCCTGGAAAAAACAGTGTCGCGATGCCCTGCTCAGGCTGTTGGGTGTCGAGGGCGCCTGATCGCCGGCACGACCAATGAACGCATCTAAGGACTGAGGGCCTCCCGGAGCTCGTCCGGCCAGGGCCTCTTCTCTCCGGTGGCACGATCGATGAGCACCGCCACCATCAGCCCGGAAGCGACATGGGTCTGCCCGTGCTCGATCTCGAGCTCGTAGGTGACCGA
Source organism: Acidimicrobiia bacterium (assembly GCA_036373995.1). Classification (GTDB taxonomy): domain Bacteria; phylum Actinomycetota; class Acidimicrobiia; order Spongiisociales; family ZC4RG35; genus JANQRA01. Next base: position 13,318 of record DASUUP010000248.1, on the reverse strand, counting down.
TGTCTCGCCCAGAGCGGCGACGGTGAACGTGATCTCGACGAGGTCATCGAACCGGATCGGCATGTCGAAGGTGAACTCGGTCCGCACCCTCGGGGTAGCTCCAAACGTCTGCTCGCTGATACCGAGACTGCGATGCAGCTCGGCCTCGGCCTCCTCGAACCATCGGGTGGCGACGGAGTGATGCCAGATGCCCGCAGCATCGGTGTCGACCCATTGCACCCTGCGTTGAATGGTGATCGTGTTCGCCATCAGCCCAGATCTTGGATGAGGTCGACGACGGCTCTGGTGACTATTTCCATATGGGAGAGATGAGGCGAATGCCCAGCCCCCTCCACCACGAGCCTTTGGGCAGGCTGGGGCAGACCGGCGTCGATGGCGTCGAGTTGGCGCAGCGTCCCGTATTCGTCGGCGTCTCCCTGGACGACGAGTGTGGGAGAAGACACGTCTGTCAGGTACTCCTCGATGTTCCAGGACCGAAACTTCGGGTTCAGCCATACGTCGGCCCACCCGAGAAAAGTTCCCTGCGCGTCGGTGTGGTACTTGGCCATCTTCTCTGACATGTCCGACCCAGCGAAGCCCCGGCGCAAAGCGCCGATCGACTCCAGGGTCAGAGGCTCGACGAAAACGTGGGGAGCGATCAGGGCCAGACCCGCTACAGGATGGCCAGAACCGGCATAGATCAGGGCGATCGAGGCACCATCCGAGTGCCCGACGAGAATGGGGGGCGTCTCGGTGAGCCGGGCCACCACATCGGGCAGAACCTCTCGCGCCTCGAAGTGCATGTAGTCGACGTCGCGGGGCCCGTCCAATGGTTCGGACCATCCATTTCCGTGTCTCGAGTAGACAACACCGGGATGCCGGGAGGCGGTCACAACCTTTCGGGGAAACTCACGCCAGAGTTCGACGCTTCCCAAGCCCTCGTGGAGAAAGACAATGGGCGTTCCGGAGAACCCGGAACCGACAAGTGCGTAATGGATCCGCCTACCCGAGACGACCAGGGTCTCTCCCGTCGGGACTTCGGGCATATCGATCGGCAGCGTAATCGTCGTGTCTCCTGAGGTGATGGTCGGCGCCTAGCCGGGCCACGCCCAGGTGTCGCCGGTCCAACCGTCCAGGTCGTACTCGGCCATGCACTCGGCAACCAGGTTCTTCATCTCGTCTAGTCGGCCACGTCCTTTTGCGAACTGGAGCACATTGAGCCGGACCAGCTCCGGGCTACCCCCGTAGTTCCGCTCGTAGAGGGTATGTCTCGACCCGAACTCGCTCCCAACCGCATCCCACAGCAGCTTGAACAGCTTGATCCGGTCGTGGGCCGAGCTCGTGGACCCGCGGTAGTAGCGATCGACGTAGGGGCGCAGCTCGTCGCTGGTGAGGTCGCGGAAGCTGGAGGGGATCACGAGAGGACTACCGCCGAGCACGGACCCCACCAGCTCTTCGACCTTCGGCCACGCCATCGACCCGAACAACCGGACGAGGACGGCGAACTCGAGTCGCGGTATGGCCATCCCGCCCGGGCCTTCCTCGGGATCGAGGGCTAGGGCCGTGGTGAGGGCCCACATCAAGCTCCCCCAGCCCATCAGCTCACCGAGTTGGGCTTGTACCCCGCGGAACTGATCGGTCCCGTTGGCCTCCAGGGCTTGCGCGATGACTCCGCAGATGAAGTCGAATTTGACCGCGAGACGGGTTCCGGACTGGAGGGTGTAGCGGTTCATGAAGCCGGAGGCGGCGTAGAAGCCGGTGGCCTTGTCGATGTCCCGATAGACGAGGACGTTCTCCCAGGGGATGAAGGCGTCGTCGAAGAGAACCATCGCATCGTTCTCGTCGAAGCGACTGGAGAGCGGGTTGTCCCATGGGGATTCAGCCGAGGCCTCGAAGGACCGGCGGGAGATCAACTTCATGCCTGGCGTGTCCATTGGGGCGATGAACACGAGCGCGTAGTCCTCGGCCTTCCCCTTCTCGAGCTGCACCGCCGCGTTCTGTGCCACGAAGGTGGCGTGGGTCAGGGCAGAGGCGGTTGCCAGCATCTTGGCTCCCCGCACCACGATCCCGTCGTCCCGCTCCTCCACGGCATGGAGATAGACGTCCTCTACCTCGTGGACTTCCCGGTTCCGGTCGATCGGCGGGTTGATCAGGATGTGGTTGAGAAACAACGCTTGCTCGGCATAACGCCGATACCAGGCCTCGGCGCTGTCGGTGAAGGGTGCGTAGAACTCGGGTGCCGCTCCCAGGGTGGCCATGAACGCTGCCTTGTAGTCGGGCGAGCGCCCCATGAACCCATAGGAGAGTCGCGCCCAGGCCTCGATCGCGCCGCGGGCTCCCATCAACTCATCGGCCGAGTAGCTGGGCTTGAAGAACTTGTGTGTGACGATCCCGTGGCGGTCCTCGCCGAGGAGAACGTCCGTTTTGTCGGGATCGTGGAGGGCGTCGTAAAGCCGGGCGATGGATCGTGCGGAGTTGCGGAATGCCGGATGTTCGGTGACGTCCTTCACCTTCTCGCCGTCGATATAGACCGAGCGTCCGTCACGCACACTCTCGAGGTACTCGTCGCCTGTCAGGAGCTTGGTGCCGTTCTGATCCGCCATTGATGTTGCATCCTCGTCGGTGTGTTCCACCGACCACGGTCCACATGAGGATAAGGTCTCGCCGACCGACTCTGGGCAACCACGACGTCACGAAACGATTTGCCACGTGAGATTGGACGGTTCCGACCACATCTCGCCGTTGCCGACCCTGGGCGCGGTGCTGCCTGCGATGAGACGTCGGATCCGATCTGGATGGTTCACCGTCGCCCACATCGAGATCAGCCCACCGAGCGATATGCCACAGATGTCGAACTGGCCGAAACCGGCGTCCGACGCCACCCCCATGACGTCGTTGCCGAGATCATCGAGGGTGTACTCGCCTTGGACTGCCGTCGAGTGCCCATGCCCGGGAAGGTCCATCCACACCACACGCCGGAGCCCGGTCAGCACGCCGAGCTGGTCGTTCCGCATCCTGGAGTCGCCACCGAGCGAGTGGACGAGGACCAAACCGGGTTGGCCAGAGTCACCGGCGTCCTCCCAGTAGATCGAACCGGTGCGGGGCATCGAGAACACTCATGTCTCGCCGAGCAGTCGCTCGTAGCGGTCGAGGACCGAATCGATCACGGAGGTATCCGGTCCGGGCGCTTCCCCAACCCGGGATTCCATCGCTGAGGCATTGACCTCGAGACTCTCCAGAAGCGTGGTGCCCGCGTCGATCACAGCGGACGCCGCCGAGAACAGAAGCGGCATTGCCGCCCACTCTGCCTGCCACGACCCCAGAGACCTGTCGAGCTCGTGAGGCCTTCCGCCCCGCACCATTGCCGCGGCACCGTGACATACATCGGCCGCGGCCAGGGCCCGTATCGCATCCACGGGGTTTTTCTTGTGCGGCATGCTCGACGAGCCACCCGCCCGGGTAGTCACTTCACCGACGGCGCTCTGGGCGAGCAGAGCGACATCGGTGGCCACCTTGGCGATGCTGGCCACCGCGTCGTCGACGGTGTTCACGACGGCCCGGACTCGGGAGCGATCGCTGTGCCACGCGAGGACGGGCGCCTCGAGCCCCAAGCGCTTGGCGAGCGCCGCGACCACGGCGCCACCGTTCTCACCGAAGGCGCCAAGGTCTCCGACCGGGCCTCCGAGTTGAACGGCGAGCCCGTCCCGTGTCTCTCGCAAGTTCTCGAGATGGGTGAGCATCGGATCGAGCCAGCCCGCCACTCTCAGACCGAACGTCGTGGGAAGGGCGTTTTGCAGGAATGTGCGGCCCATGTGCGCCTGGTCGCGGTGCTCGATCACGAGAGCTCGCATTGCACTGGCCAGCCTGCTCACAGCGGCTTCGAGATCCCCGAGCGCATCTCGCGTGAGAAGCACATAGGCGGTATCGATGGCATCTTGGGTGGTGGAACCGTGATGGACCCAACGACGCTCGTCGTCCGTGGAGAGCCTGGCCTCGATCAACTCCACTATGGCCAGCAGCGGAGTCCCGCTCTCCCACGTGGTGGCGAGAAGTCCTTCGGCGTCGCCCACCTGCACCTCACAGGCCGCGGCCACGGCCTGGGTCTCGGACTCCGGTGCCATGCCGACATCGGACAGAGACAGGGCGAGTGCGGCCTCGAAGCGGAGGACGGCCGAGACTACGCCATCCGCGGCGAAGAGCTCATCCATGGCCGGGGTGCTGAAACCCCAGATCGATACTGGCGAGCCGGTCACCCTTTCTCCACCACAACATCAAACATCGAAGAAGACTGTCTCGTTTTCCCCCTGCAGCTTGATGTCGAAACGATATTCGGTTGGATCCGAACCCTCGACGTGCTTGGCGATGAGTGTGCCACGGCGTTGCTTCGGCACCCTCTGCATCACTAGGTCGTGGTCGTTGGCCTCGGGCTCGTCCGAGAAGTAGATTCTGGTGAATACCGGGTTGAGCATGCCTCTGGCCTGGATGATCACCGAGATGTGTGGCGCTTGCGGCTCACCCTCGGGGTCGGGGACCAGACCGGGCTTGACCGTCTCGATCCGAAACCCCCCGCCCTCGGTCTTGGCCCGTCCGAAACCGCTGAACCCCTCGTCCAAAGTCAGGTCGCGCCGGTCGTCGGGATGGTTGTACCGACCCTCCGGGTTGGCCTGCCAGGTCTCCACCAGCGCATCGGGTACCGGCTCGTCGTCGCCATCCAACACCTGGCCGCTGATCACGATCCGCTCGGCGCCGACGGGAACCGGGAGGACGTACTCCTCGCCGGTGGCGATACGCATGGCGAAATACGGTCCGACGGTCTGTGAAGGCGTCTGGCCCAGCTTCTCCGTCATTCCGGCACCTCGAGCAGACTCTCCTCGCCCCGAATCACGATGTCCCACCGCCATCCCGTGGCCCAGCCCTCCTCGGTCACGTCGTGATCGTATTTGGCGACCATACGGGTCCGGGAATGCTCCGGCGCCGACTGGTAGATAGGGTCGAGCGCGAGCAGTGGGTCGCCCTCGAAATACATCTGGGTCACTAGCCTGCTACCCAGGCTGTTGCCGAAGACCGAGAAGTGGATGTGGGACGGCCGCCAGGCATTGGGGTGGTTCCCCCACGGATAAGGACCTGGTTTCACGGTGGTGAACCTGTACGTGCCGTCCTCGTCCGTGATGCATTGGCCGACACCGATGAAGTTGGGGTCGAGAGGCGCTTTCAGGTTGGTCTCCTTCCAGTGGACGTAACGACCGGCGGCATTGGACTGCCAGACCTCGAGCACGGTGTTGGGCACACCGTTCCCGTACTCGTCGAGAACCCGCCCGGTGACGATGATCCGCTCTCCGATCGCCTGCCCACCGGTGCCGGCGTTGGTGGTCAGATCGGCATCCTCGCCAACGATCTCTGTCCACACCGGCCCCGGGCCGGTGCTCTCGGTGAGAGTCTGAACGATCGAGAGCAAAGGCTGTTTCGGGTTCCGCTTCACCGTCGACTTGTACGCGGGGTAGTTGAAAGGCGGATGGTCAGCGTATGCCCGCGGCCCGTAGTGCCTGATGATCGTCTCTGTCATGTTTCGCCCTCCTCATATATCTCTCTGGCCACCTTGAAAGCCCTGTTTGCTGCCGGCACGCCTGCGTACACGGCCACGTGGAGAAGGATCTCGGTGACCTCCGCAACACTGACACCGGTGTTCTTCGCGGCTCTCAGGTGGAGAGCCAGCTCCTCGTGGTTGAGAGCTCCGAGTATGGCAATGGTGATCGTGCTCCGGGTCTTCAGATCGAGCCCGGGGCGGTTCCAGACCCCACCCCACACGTTCTCGGTGATCCAGCTCTGGAAGTCGCGATCGAGGTCGGTCATCGCCGCGGTGGCGCGCTCGACGTGAGCGTCGCCGAGCACCCGGCGACGCACCTCCATACCTTCATCGAATCTGGTCATCTCTTGTTCTCCACACCATACGCCCAGGTCAGAGTGGCAATCCAACGTAGTTCTCCGCGAGAGCCTTTTGGGCGCTCTCGGATTGAAACAGATACGCGAGCTCCGTTTCCTGGAGGCGCCGATCGAAGTCGTCGGACATGCCCGGGAAACGGTGCATGGTCTGGGTCATCCACCACGAGAACCGCACTGCTTTCCAGACTCGGGCCAGGGCGGTGTCCGAGTAGGCATCGAGGCCCTCGGTCGATCCGGTCTGATAGAAGTCGATCAGGGCGCGGGAAAGGTAGACGACATCGGAGATGGCGAGATTGAGCCCTTTGGCTCCTGTCGGGGGCACGATGTGGGCGGCGTCGCCGGCGAGGAAGAGACGCTCATACCGCATCGGCTCCATGACCCAGCTGCGAAGGGGCGTGACGATCGTCTCCAACGTGGGTGCGGTGACCAGGCGCTGTGCGGGACCCTCGGGGAGCCGTGTCTTCAATGCCTCCCAGAATCGAGCGTCGGGCCAGTCCTCGGGCGAGTCGTCGGCGGCACCCTGGACGTAGTAGCGGCTGAGGTTCTCGTTTCTCATCGAGCACAGCGCAAAACCGTCCGTGTGGTTGGCGTATATCAGCTCATCGTTCACCGGCGGCGTCGGGGAGAGGACGCCCACCCACACGAACGGATAGAGCCGCTCGAACTCGCGACGGGTGCCCGCGGGCAGGTACTCGCGGGTTGCGCTGCGCACGCCGTCGCACCCGACCACGTAGTCGCAGGAGATCATGTGGGACTCCCCGTTCCGTTCGAATGTCACGCTCGGCGAGTTGGTGTCGAGGTCGTGGAGCTGAGCATTCTCCGCCTCGTCGAACAACGAGATCCCCTGTTCGTCGATGGCGTCGTACAGATCTCTCTGGAGCTGAGTCTGCCCGTAGATGATCACCTGCTTGCCGACGAGAGCATCGAAATCGACCCGAAGCATCGCTCCGGCGTACGCCAGGTTCACCCCGTCGTGGACGAATCCCTCTGCGTCCATGCGCTGTCCCAAACCCAGATCGCGCAAGATCCGGGCGCTGCCATGCTCGATCACGCCTGCGCGCACCCGTCCCAGGACGTGCTCCCTGCTGAACAACTCGAGCACGACACTCTCCACGCCTTCGAGACCGAGCATGTAGGAGAGAAGCGAACCGGCCGGCCCACCCCCGACGATCACTATCTGGGTCCGGGAGGGTATTTCGGTCATGCGAGCGCGGGCGAGAACAGGTTGAGGGCGGGTCCAGCCGCCGAATCCGAATTTATCACGTGTCTCATGGGGCTTCCTCGCTTGACACCCATTCCAGGCCGGTCGTACGCTAACCGAACGCATGTGCGGTGTCCGAACACAGCTGCCTATGGGCTGACACAGGTCGACCGCAGGTTCAGCGATCAGGAGCCTCCGCTTGGCCGAATTCACCACTCTTCGCGACGCCGTCGCCGACCTCGTTCCCGACGGATCGGTGGTGGCCATGGAAGGGTTCACCCATCTGATCCCCTTCGCTGCGGGGCACGAAGTGATTCGCCAGGCCAAACGGGACCTCACACTCATCCGAATGACGCCAGATGTCATCTACGACCAGGTGATCGGGATGGGCTGTGCATCGAAGCTGATCTTCTCCTGGGGCGGAAACCCCGGAGTCGGGTCGCTGCACCGTCTCCGCGACGCCGTGGAGAACGACCACCCCCGGGCCCTCGAGATCGAGGAGCACAGTCACGCCGGCATGGCGGCCCGCTACGCCGCGGGAGCGTCCGGTCTCCCCTTCGGGGTTCTGCGGGGCTACATGGGAACCGATCTCGAGGGTCTCACCAACGTCGCCACGATCACCTGCCCTTTCACCGGTGAGGACCTGCGGGCGGTGCCTGCCATCAACCCCGACGTCACCATCATCCACGCGCAGCAGGCGGACCGACGCGGGAATATCGGCATGTGGGGCATAACCGGCGTGCAGCGAGAAGTCGCCCTCGCCGCCGAACGAGTGATCGTCACCGTAGAGGAGCTCGTCGATGAGCTGAGCGTCACCGGCCCGAACCACGTCGTCCTCCCCTCTTGGACCGTCGACGCCGTCTCCGAGGTTCCCCAGGGGTCCCACCCCTCCTACTCGATGGGGTACACCACCCGGGACAATGCCTTCTACACCGGTTGGGACGCCATCTCCCGGGACCGGGACATGTTTGCCGTCTGGATGCAGCGCTTTGTCATGTCGGTTGACGGCTTCGACGACTACATCAGGGCCCGTGACGCGGGAGCTCTCCTGGAGATGGTCGATGTCTGAGATGGGCTACACCACCGACGAGATCATGTCTGTCGTGGCAGCCCGGCATCTCCACGACGGGCAGGTGTGCTTCGTAGGCATCGGCCTTCCCAGCGAGGCGGCAAACCTCGCCCGGCTGTCTCACGCGCCGAACGTCATACTCATCTATGAGTCGGGGACCATCGGCACGAGCCCCGAGGTCCTTCCCCTCTCCATCGGCGACGGTGAGCTGGCCTCTCACGCCGACCTCGTGGTGAGCGTCCCCGAGATCTTCTCCTACTGGCTCCAGGCGGGCCGGGTCGACGTCGGCTTCCTGTCGGCCGCCCAGATCGACCGGTTCGCCAACCTGAACAGCACTGTCATCGGTGACTACCACGACCCCGACGTTCGCCTGCCCGGAGCCGGCGGTGCTCCCGAGATCGCCTCCGCTGCAGGCGAGGTCATCGTCATGTTGCGGCACACCAAACGCGCCTTCGTCGAAGAGGTCGACTTCATCACCTCGGTCGGCTTCGGGGTCAAAGGTGCCGGTCGGGAAGGGCACCGGGGCTCGGGTCCCAGCGTCGTGATCACCGATCTGGGGATCCTCAGACCCGACCCGTCGACCTTCGAACTGGAGCTCGTCGCCATCCACCCCGGCATCTCGGTGGACGAGGTCGTCGAAAACACAGGCTGGGAGCTGCAAATCGCCGACGAGCTCGAAGTCACGGGAGCTCCCACGTCGGAAGAGTTGTCCATCCTCCGCGGCCTCAAGGAGAGAACGGCCCGAGCCCACGCCGGCTGAGGACCAAATACTCCCGCGTTCGCTCTGCGCACAAGTGATCCCTAGAGTCCCGGGCGTGACGACGGATAGATCGCGGGACTTCATTCAGTCTCTGGAACGAGGGCTGGCCGTGATCAACTCGTTCTCGCGTGATCGTCAGACCCAGACGCTCAGCGAGGTCGCCCAGCAGGCGGGGCTCACCAGGGCAACGGCACGTCGGATCCTCCTGACCCTCGCCGAGTTGGGATATGTCAGCCAGAGTGGTCGCGGGTTCGCCCTCACGCCGAGGGTTCTGGACCTCGGCTACTCGTTTCTGTCGTCGTTCAGGGTCGTCGAGCTGGCGCAACAACCCATGGAGCGACTCGTCGACGAGGTGAAGGAGTCGTCGTCGATGTCGATCCTCGACGACACCGAGATCGTCTACGTGGCCAGGGTGCCGACCACGAGAATCATGACCATCGCCCTCGCTCTGGGATCGCGGCTTCCCGTGTACCCGACGTCGATGGGTCGAGTTCTCCTCGCCGGGCTGTCCGACGACGAGGTCTCGGAGTATCTGTCCAAGACCGAGCTGATTCAGCTCACCCCACACACGGTCACCGACCCCTCGGAACTGAGGGACACCCTGGACGAGGTCAGGTCACGCGGCTATGCCCTGGTCGATCAGGAGTTGGAGGAGGGCGTCCGCTCGATCGCGGCTCCGATCACCAACTCGCGCGGCGAGGTGATCGCGGCGATGAACATATCGTGTCATGCCTCCCGGGTCACTGTCGCCCGGATGAAGTCGGAGTTCAAACCGAGGCTGCTGAGCACCGCGCGGGAGATCAGCGCCAGCGCCCGTGCCCTCCAAGCAGTCTGACCGGGGGCTCAGTCTTCCCGGTAGGCCTCCCTGGCGACCTTGGAGTACGGGACCGGTGCCACGGTGGCCCGGATCTCGAACTGCTCGTGCGGCTCGACATTCAGCTTCGCGGTCCCGCCCCCCGGCTCTCCCCAGATGAGAGTCACGGACGTCCCCGGCGCGGCGTGTGCCTTGTCGAGCACGGCGAGTGTGAGCATCTCCCGGTAGTTGGAGCTGTATCCGATCCAGGTGGATATGCCCACGGTCTCGTCGTCGGCGATGACGGCGTCGTAGGGATGCATGGCGTACACGGCCGAGGGGAACTCCATGAACTTGGCTCGCCCGTCCTCGGAGAACTGTGAACCGATGACGGCGAGCACGTCGTCTCTATGCAACGTGAGCGTCACTTCGGTTCGCCGGGGGTCCTGCGACTTCTCCTTCAGCGCCTCCCGGCCGATGAAGTCGTGGTCGAACTTGACGAAGCGCCCGTAGCCGAGGTCCCAGGGCGTGAAGTAGTAGTCGTCGACGTCGCCGGAGACGAAGCTCCCGCCCAGCGAGGCCGACCCCTCGTACCCGTTGGCCGGTAGCCACTGTCTGTAGTCGGCCATGCTGTCGCCGGTGTAGACCGCAGGAAGCGGCGATGGAATCCACCCCGACTCCAGGGTATTGGAGGAGTACGCCCGGGAGCCCACCCGGCGCAGACCGAACTCGTCCCCAGCAGCCAGGATGGCCCCGACGACCCCCTCCTTGTCTCCCCATGGCCCGAAGAGCTCGAATCCGGGCTGGCCCACCATGCCGTGACGCAGGGCACGCACCGGAGTGCCGTCGATGTCGACGGTGGCCATGTGAAAGAACTTGACATCCGGAGGCGCGGACCCGAGGACCTTCTCCATGAGCGGCATGGCCAGGGGTCCCTGCAGCTGGAGCCGGTACGACTTGCGGCGGGTCTTGTCCTCCCGGAGCGCGGTGCGTTGGTCTACCTCGCAGGAGACGTCATACCCGCCAACCTCCGCCTGGTACATGATCCAGTTCAGCGCCGGCACCCGGCCGACCAGGTTGAACTTGTCCTTGGCGAGGTGGAAGAGGATGACGTCCCCGATCACGTAGCCATCGGGGCTGCATGGGGCGAGATGCTTGGCGTTGTCGACCTCGAATCCCTCGAAGCTGTTGAAACCGACCCGAGTGAGGAGATCGAGAGCGTCGGGACCATCCAATGCCAGATCGACCATGTGATAGGAGAGATCGAAGAGCACGCACGTGTTCTGCCACGCCCACTGCTCGTCACGCCAGTTGGTGAACTCCGGAGCCACTCCGGGATAGACGTTGGGACCGACCTGTGCGTTGCGCAACATGTCGACGATCCCGTCCGATCCTTCTATGCGATCCTGAAGGGTCTCTGCCGTTTTGCCTGCCACGGCCACGTCATTTCCTCCCGCTGTCAACGCTCACTGGACACCGGTCAACCCTACTTGTCCGCTCGGGAAGGCCATGAGGGCCTGCTCCACTGAACCCGCTGTGGCGGAGGGCACCGTCAGCGGCTTCGTTGCACAGCGATCGCTCAGCCGTCCCACACCTCGTGATGGACGACATCGTCCAACGGGCGGCGGTCGGGGTTGACTACCGGCTTCATGGGGCGATCGCCCGGATAACCGAGACCGAAGAGCCAGGTCAGTCTCTGTCCTTTTGGCAGCCCGAGGATCTCGGCCCCGAGGTCATGGTCCAGCACAGACGCGTGTCGGCTCCCGATGCCGAGATCGGCGGCGGCGATCATCATCGACGCCACGGCCTGGCCCAGATCGAAATTGATCGACCCGGTCTCCCGCAGGTCCTCGCTGAATGGCGCCACGATGGCGATGGCGACCGGCGCCTCCGCGATATGCGCCGCGCCCCGCCACACCCGCGAGAGCCCTCCCAGACGCTCACGGTCGCGAACCACCACGAAGTCCCACCGTTGCGAGTTACGTGACGACGGGGATCGGCGACCGGCCTCGAGGATCTGGTCGAGCTTCTCGTCTTCCACGAGCCGGTCGGCATACTCGGTGATCTTGCGGCGAGTTCGGATGGCATCGAAGGTCTCCATGTCTCGAGTGTACGGACACGCCTCCGACATCAGGTTCGGGTCATATCCTTCGGACGAGATGCCCCTGTCCAGGTATCGATACCGGCTCTCCAGGGTGTGGGAGCGAGACGAACCTCGAGTCTGTTGGATCCTGCTGAACCCTTCCACGGCGACCGAATGGCTCGACGACCCGACAATCACACGAGTGACCGGCTTCTCACGACGTTGGGGCTTCGGTTCTGCCGTGGTGGTGAATCTCTTCGCTTTGCGGAGCACCGACCCGACGGCACTCCACCTCGCTCCGGACCCGGTCGGCCCTGAGAACGACGCAGCCATCGTGGAGGCGGTGGAGTCCGCAGACGCGGTGTTGGTGGCATGGGGAAACCACGGCAACATCATCAACCCCCTCACCGGATCGCCCCGCCACCTGGAAGCGTCCAGCCTCTTGACCCCAGACGCGGAGATTCATTGTCTCGGTCTGACCGTCGAGGGCCAGCCGCGACATCCCCTCTATCTGCGAGCAACGACCCGCCCTGAGCTCCTCCCCAGATCCGCTTAACCTCCCGACCCATGGACGCAGACATCGTCGTAGTGGGCTCGTTGAACCACGATCTCACCGTCGTCACGCCCCACCATCCCCGTCCCGGGGAGACGGTGCTCGGCACGCGTCACTACTCCGACAACGGGGGCAAAGGAGCGAATCAGGCTGTCGCCGCAGCCAGGCTCGGAGGAGACGTCGCCCTGATCGGTCGGGTCGGTGATGACATCCACGGACGGACGCTCATAGCCGCCCTCGCCGAAGAGGGTGTCCTCGTCGAAGGCATCGGCATCGACGAAGACGCGCCGACGGGTCTCGCCGTGATCACTGTCGATGCGGAAGCTGAGAATACGATCGTCGTCAGCCCAGGGGCCAACTCCAGGCTCGGACAGCAACACATCGAGGCCCGGCACGAGTCGATCGCAAGTGCCCGCGTGTTGCTGACCCAGTTGGAGGTGCCGGTCGACGTGGTCGCAGCCGCGGTCCTGCTCGCGGAAGGGCTGGTCTGCCTCAACCCGGCGCCGGCTGCCCACCTGCCGCCGAGCATTCTCTCCCGAGTGGACGTGCTGGTCCCCAACAGAAGCGAGTTGGCTGCCCTCGTCGGTGTGTCGGAGCCCGTCACTCCTCACCAAGTCGCCGAAGCAGCGGCGAGGCTCGACACCGATGCCTCCGTGGTGGTGACACTTGGAGCGGATGGGGCGCTCCTGATCGCGGACGGGATCACGACCCACGTCCCTGCGCCGGAAGTGGACGCCGTGGACCCCACCGGCGCCGGTGATGCCTTCTGCGGAGCCCTCGCCGAGGCTCTAAGTCGTGATCTGGGTCTTGGCGCCGCCGTGGAGCGCGCCGTTGCCGCGGGTGCGCTGGCCACGACCGCGCCGGGTGCCCAAGGCGCCATGCCATCGGCGCACCAACTGGAGCGGTTACTGAACAACTGACTACGTTGCCCGGAATCAGA
>DASUUP010000247.1:0-2429 GCA_036373995.1 Acidimicrobiia bacterium | reverse complement strand
GCGCTGGGAGCAATCGGTGGTGCCACCGCGGGTGTTCTCTTCCTCGGTGAGCTCTACCGCAGCGGAGCACTCGCCGAATCAGCGACTACGGGTGCAACATGGGCAGGGGGCAACGGAGCCATCGCGGCCACAACTGTCCAGTACGGCATGGTCATCGACCTGGAGCGCTGCGACGGATGTCTCTTCTGTGTCGACGCCTGCCGAACCGAGAACGGGCTCGCCGACGGGGTCCTCTGGTCCTACGTCTTCGCCTACAAGGAACCACAGAGCGAGAACACACAGTTTCTCGTCCGAGTCTGTCAGCAGTGCACCCAGGCGCCCTGCATCATGGTCTGCCCCACCACGGCGCGACACCGGCGGCCCTCAGACGGGCTTGTGCTCACCGATTACGACGTATGCATCGGCTGTCGCTACTGCGAGGTGGCGTGTCCCTATGGCGTCAACTACTTCCAATGGGGCGACCCAGCCACCTACGGGGGCACCTTCCAGGGCGAGCGCAGAGATTCCCGGGGTATCCCGGTGGCCGGCGACCCGCCACGCGGGGTGATGGGAAAGTGCAACTACTGCCCGCTGCGCCAGGAGGATCCCGAGCAGCAGGGGACTACGGCTTGTGCCCAGGCATGTCCCATGGATGCCATCCACGTCGGCGACATGAACGATCCCGACAGTGAGCCGAACCGCTACCTCGCCCGGCGGCGCGAGGAGAGCGGCGGCCATCTGCCCACGTTCCGACTTCTCGAGGATCTCGGTACCGAGCCCAATGTGATCTACATCGGGACGCCTCCGTCGACACGAGCGGAGCTCGTCGAGGGACCGGTCTCGTACCAGGACTGGGGGCTGGTCGAGGACCGGCGCACCGTCTTGGAGGGGCCGAAACCATGGTTCCAGCGGATTGGAGGTCAGGCGTGAGCACCGAACTTCTCGTGAAGGAGCGGTCCGGAGCCCCTGATCGGGCACCGCTGGATCGTGACATGATCATTTTGCAGCCGCTGGGTCGTCTGTCGATCCGGTATCTGGTTGTGGCGGGCATCGCGGTGATCGGCCTCCTCTGGTTCGCCCAAGCCTGGGGCTTCCAGCTTCGGAACGGTCTCGTCGTCACCGGGCTCAGCGATTGGGGCACGGGTGGTGGGGTTCCCTGGGGGCTTTACGTCGGGTCGTTCATCTGGTGGGTGGGCATCGCCCACGGAGGCATCGTCGTCTCCGCGGCGGTCCGGCTCTTCAAGCTCGACTCGCTGAAACCGGTTGCCCGGCTTGCTGAGCTGCTCACCCTGGCCGCGCTGGCCAACGCCGGGCTCTACATCATCCTCCATGTCGGCCGACCCGATCGGATCGTGAGCAGCATCCTGCCCAATCTCGGGCAGACGATCCGCAGCTCACCCCTGGCGTGGGATGTCACCGTCATCACCCTCTACGCCGTGCTGACGGGGACCTATCTCTTCCTCACCATTCGCCGCGATCTCTACGAGGTCCGCGACCGTCTCCCCAGACTCTTCACGCCGCTGTACCGGATTGTGCTCGTTGGATATCGGCCCGATGAGCGACCGAAAGCCGAGCGCATGGCCTGGTGGCTGGCGCTCGGGGTGATCGTGCTCGCACCTCTCTTTCTCCACGGGGGGGTGATCCCCTGGCTCTTTGCGCTACTCCCCAGCCAGCCGGGATGGTTCGGTCCGGCGCAGGGGCCACAGTTCCTCACCGCGGCGTTGAGCTCTGCCCTCGCCGCGGTCACCATCCTCGCCTACTTGTTCCGGCGGATCTACCGCTGGGACGGTCTCATCGACGATGACGTATTCGACAGTCTCTCCCGGTGGACCGGGCTTTTCGCCTTGCTCTACCTGTGGCTGCAGCTTCAGCAAGTCTTGACCGGATCGGCGTTGGCGCCGAGCGCCATCGACTCGGCGATCTCGACGAAGCTCGAGTCCCCGGTCTTCTGGGTGGCGATGACGATGCTGGGAGCAGTCGTTGCCCATGCCGGCATCCAGGCGCTCTCGCCACGCCTGTTCAGCGTGACACGGACCGCGGCGGTCGCCGTCCTACCGGTCCTGGCGATCCTGGTCGAGAAGACGATGTTCGTGATCGAGGGCCCGAGTCATCCGGCCTTTCAGCTCTACCACGATATGCCCAGCTCCTACTTTCCCTCGTGGGTCGAGCTGTCGTCTGTCCTCGGCGCCTTCTCCATCGTGGTGCTGTTCTTCCTGGTGGCGGCGAAGACACTTCCCCTGATCGAGCTGGAGGAGGCAGATAAATGAGCACACCGACGTTCGGGCTATGGCTTCTTCTCGGCATCGTGTTTGCGCCCATCTACCTCATGCTCGCCGGGTGGTTTCTCAGCCGGCCCCGTCAGTGGCGTTTACCACTGATCGGTCTCGGCTTCCTCGTCGGGCTCACCGCAGTGGCGTGGGGTGGCATGGCGCTGTTCGCCATCCTGCTCG
>DASUUP010000246.1:0-3313 GCA_036373995.1 Acidimicrobiia bacterium | reverse complement strand
TCACTCCAGCCATCCTCGCGGACAGGGTGTCCGAGCTGGAGATCTCCCACGAAGAGCGCACGGAGCTGCGCGAAGTCGATGAGACGTACTCCATGGCTGCCGAAGATGGCTTGGGCGCCGTGGGTCTCGACCCCGTGTTCGACGCTGCTTCCAAACACGCCGTCTCCCGACTATTCCTGCACGATGGCGCCACCCTGAGCGGATCGCTCTGCAACCGGTGCGGTGCGTTGTCACGGCCGCAGGATGTCTGCGCGGTCTGCGGCGGCGAGACACGGAAGGTGGAGGACGTGCTCGAAGAGCTGGCCCGCGCCGTGATCGAAGCGGGTGGATCGGTCGAGCACGTAATGGCAGACACCAGGCTTGTCTCAGACCTGATAGCCGCGCGCCTGCGCTTCAGAACGGAGTGACGACTGTGGAGACTGCACACACCGACATGACCCTCGTGGTCAGTGGCGACATCGTCAGCGAGGACGTCGAGTACACGAGGGACCGAATCCATGGGGTGCTCGACCAGATCGAGGAGCCAGTCCTCTTCGCCAGGCTGAAGCTGACCATGTCGACTGACCCTGCTCGGACTCGACCTGCGATCGCCGAGGTGACAGTGGACATCAACGGTGACCTGGTCAGGGCCCAAATCGCCGCCGAAACCATCCAGGTGGCCGCCGACCTGCTGAAAGACCGAATCACGTCGCAGTTGAGAAGGCGCAGGGAGAGATACGAGGCCAGACGTCGTCGTACTCGAGGTACCGGTCCTGGGGAGTGGAGACACGGCAACCTACCCGGGGTTCGTCCGGAGCATTTCGACCGCCCCAGCGGTGAGCGAGAGCTGGTGCGACGGAAGACACACACCGCCAAGGACCTGACCCCCGAACAAGCGGTCGCCGAGATGGAGTTGCTCGACTACGACTTTCATCTATTCCGTGACCTGACAACCGACCAGGACGCGCTGATCGAGCGTCATGGAGACGACTACCGACTGACCCGGCTCCAGCTAGCCGAATCAGACCTGCCGGCCGGCATCACTGCGTCCGGCTATCCGGCCCCGACCCTCGGGATCGACGAGGCGATCCGACACCTGGAGTCGCTCGGTGGGAGATACCTGTTCTTTGCCGACAAACGCGGGCGCGGCAACGTCCTCTACCACCGGTACGACGGACACTACGGTCTGATAACTCCTGAGTGAGAGTGTGTTGTCGGCAGCTCAGCCCTCATCGAGCTCGGACCATTCTTCCCATTCGGGGAGGTCGGAGCGCTCGGGGGTCTCGATGACCAGCTCGTCAGAGTCGGCGATCTCCTCGGCATAGCTGATTCGCTGCACCAGCCCCTCCGACGTCTCATCCATCTCGAAGAGAAGGAAACCGAACTGATCGAAACGGTCGGCTTCGTCATCGAAGGTCCAAATCGCAACGATGGGGTCGGAGCCGAGGTCGGCGCGTGTGGTGAGCAGTGTCGGGTATCTGAGTATCAGATCGTTCCACCCGTCGAGCACCTCATCCCTGGATCTCCCCCCGAGGAATTCGGCCTCGACATCGGAGGCCAACAGATCACCCAGACCTTCGTAGTCACGGGCATTCAGAAGGTCTACGAACTCGTCGATGGCATTGTCCAGGTCGGCGTTGCCGATCCGGCTCGCCTCGTCGTCCCGATACTCATCCTCCATCGGTCCGTCGGTCTCAGCCTCCTCGCGCACTTGGACCTCATCTGCCTCGAAGTCCAACCCTGCCTCCGATTCAGGCGTTTCCGGCTCGTCGTCTGCGGGATCCAATACGGTGTCGTGCATCTCTTCTCCTGTACCCCCGATCCTTCGGTTCCAACACATCCCATTCCAGAGGCAAAGGTCACATTGAAGTGCGGCGGGGAGGGTACTTTTCGCCGACACGCCTCACCGTGACTCGGCGCTATCGACAAGGGGCCGACCTGGCGCGAGAGTGGTGCGAAGACCACGCCAGAACATGGGCACGATCGCGTTGAGGACATGACGATGGAGCCAGTGCGGATCTTCCTTTCCGGGGACGTGATGACCGGACGCGGAATCGACCAGATCCTGGCGGTCCCGGGCGACCCGGTCTTGTACGAAGCATGGGTGAAGTCGGCCATCCGATATGTGGAGCTCGCGGAGAAGCGCCACGGGCCCATCCCCAGGGCGGTAGATCCCGACTATGTCTGGGGTGACGCCATCGAGGAACTCGAGGCCGCCGACGTCGCCGCACGGATCATCAACCTGGAGACGGCGGTGACCGACCGGGGCGAGCCCTGGCCCGCAAAAGGCGTTCACTACAGGATGCATCCCCGAAATGTCGATGTGCTCGAGGCCGCCGGGATCGACTGCTGCATTTTGGCCAACAACCACACCCTCGATTGGTCCTATGACGGTTTCAGCCAAACGGTCGATTCGCTACATCATGCCGGGATTGCCACGGCCGGGGCCGGGTCCGATGCCGAGCAGGCAAGACGACCTGCCGTAATCGAGACCGGAACCGGCTCTCGGGTGATCGTCGTGGCGGTGGGTCTCGGGTCGAGTGGTGTCCCCCCGTCGTGGTCCGCGGCAGCATCCCGGCCCGGGGTCTGGTTGCTCTCTGCACTCGACCGGGACGCCGTCGATGCGATTGGAGAGCAACTCTCGAGAACGGCGAGACCGGGCGACATCGCCGTGGTGTCGATCCATTGGGGGCCCAACTGGGGGTATGCGATACCAACGGAACACAAACGCTTCGCTCGAGCACTGATCGACGAGACGGACGTTCAGGTGGTTCACGGACACTCCTCTCACCATCCGCTCGGCATCGAGGTCTACCGGGACCGTCTGATCCTCTACGGATGCGGCGACCTGATCAACGATTACGAGGGCATCGAGGGTCACGACATGTACCGCCCTGGGCTCGGGATGCTGTACCTGGTGACCCTCGATGCCAACGGTCTGCGTGATCTCGAAATGGTCCCGATGCGTCTGCGTCGCTTTCGCCTCGAGCGAGTCGACGCCGGCGAGATCAAATGGCTGAGGCACAACTTGAGCAGGGTCAGCCGGGAGTTCGGCACCGAGGTGAAGGATCACGGCGATGGCCGGCTCCATGCCGTGTGGTGATCGGAATGTGAAATATGCCCAAGGCGGTCAGGGCGACCATGTGCGACCGAAGGTTGCGCCGGGTCCGACTGCGAAGGATGACGTATTGCGGCTGTTCGGGTGTCATCACATCTCCTTCACGCCACGGGTGCACCATCCGCTGCGCCTTCCACCGCAGCATCGAGCGATGGGATGCTCCAGCGTCGGCCGTGTCCGGGCTTGGGCGCGGACGCCTCATCCGCGACGATGGGC
>DASUUP010000245.1:0-3106 GCA_036373995.1 Acidimicrobiia bacterium | reverse complement strand
CACTTCCATTCGCATCGCCGGTATCCCAAGTCGAAGATGTTGCGGATCATCAGATACATGGCCTCGGTAGCCGGAGTGGTCCGCTGCAGTGCGGGGGAGAAGACGATCGAGCCGATCTCGATCACACCGTCGCCGGGGTTGATCCTGAGATACGCGGCGAATCCCTGCGGTTCGCCGTCCACGATGATCGCATAGAGGAGCCAGTCGTCGGGCTCGGCGATCGACCGCAATGTGGCCGCGAAGTCGTCGTAGCCACGGAACGGGCCGAAGGTCATGTAAGTCCAGGTCTCGAGTGGCGCCTCCTGGAGTGCTCGCCAGAGGCCTGGCCCGTGACCTTCGTGCTCCAGAGGCTCCAAGCCAACGGTTGCGCCCTGGAGAGCCACCGCCGGAGGGAACGGTGGTGGGCGCCAATCCCCGAGCGCGTCTCCAACGAGTTGGCCTGCTTCGTTGCTCGCCATGCGGCCAGCAGCCTACGGATCGTTTGATCCGTCGTAGGCTCGGTCAGTCGATGTCACCTGCTCATCGTGACGTGGGCTGACTCAAGCGGAGGTCATGTCGCCGGTTGGCGTATCGGCTGACCAGGCATCTCCGGACTGGCGATAGTGCAGGCCGACGAGGAGGGGTGCCGAGGCGGCGGTGAGGGCGGCAAGGGAGATGGCAACCACCACGATCCTCGAGAGGACGTCGTAGGTGCTCACATCGTCCTCGATGGCGGCGATGGTGGCAGTGGCACGTGCGACGTTCTCACTGGTGCGCGTCAAGACGTCCCGGGCTTGCCCCATCTCGATTCGGGCCTCGAGGAGAGTGGCGGCCAGCGATCCGGCGTCGAGGACTATCGCGTCGATGTCTGTGCCGACGCCCTCCAGGTCCTCGACCTGCGCCCTGAGCTGGTCCGGAATCGGCCGCAGCGACTCTTCGAGACTCGCCAGAGACTCGTCGAGAGGCGCCTCGGGGTCGTAGTCGACGCCCACGAGGCTCAGGGTTCGCATGGTCCCATCGATGATCCGACCGGTATCGACAAGGGCAGGAAGAGTGCCCACGGCGGACTCGAGGCTCCCTGCCAGGTCTTCACCGATGACCTGCCCGACACCGTCGATCAGTCCGCTCAGCGATTCGAGGGATCGTCCCGCCGAGCGCGTGGCCGACTCGATGCCTTCCACGGCCTCGATGGTGCGCTCGACGATCACCTGAGTCGCCTCCACCGACTCGGACACGTTGACGACCAGATCCCCCAAGGGCTCGACCCCTTCGGTCACCCGGGTCGAGACGCGGGAGGCCAGGAGCCATCCGGCCACGCCGACGACCACCGCGGCAACCACCCCGACCACACCGAATGCGAACAAGACGCGTCCGAGTCGCTCCCGGTCTTGGATGAGGGGGCGGTGTCTGGGCTCGGCCACGTTGGGTGAACCTACCGGTGTGGCCGGCCTACCGTGCCCCGGTCATGTCCTTTCGTCTCATGACGTCGAATCTCCTCCACGAGAGGGTCGACATCGCACACTTCGCAACAGTTCTCGATGAGTACGCCCCCGATGTCGTCGTGACCCAAGAGCTCGGTCCCGGGTCGGCCGAAGTCCTCGCCGTCAGGTACCCAAACCACGAGCTTCATCCGTCTCTCGACTTCACCGGGCGTGGCATTGCCAGCCGATTCCACACCGATTTCGGCTCGATCGACATGCCCGGTAGGGATGGGACCTCGGCCCACTTCGAGGTCGACGGTGCCCCTGTCAGGCTGGCAGGGATCCACCTGCTCAACCCGATTCACTTCCCGTGGTGGGTGACGGCACGGGCCCGGGGTTTGCAACTGGACGGGTTGTTCGCGTGGATCGGCGAGGGAGAAGAGCCGCTCCTCGTCGCGGGCGACGTCAACGCCTCGCCACGGTGGCCGGCCTACAGGCGTTTGGCAGAGCGTCTAACCGACCTCGTGCTCGAGCACGACCCGGCTGCCGAGCGAACCTGGTCGTGGCGTCCGGGTTGGCCGCGTCTGCTCCGAATCGACCACGTGTTCGGATCTGGATTCGGTGCAACAGAAGTGTCGGTCGTGGAGATCCGGGGTACCGATCACGCGGCACTGATCGTGGACCTCGAGGTCATAGGCTGACGCCGTGGACGTGAGCAACGCAGAGCGGATCGTGTTCCCCGACGACGGGATCACAAAAGGCGACGTGGTGAGTTACTACGAGTCGGCAGCCGACCGCATGATGCCTTTCGTCGCACAGCGCGCCCTGACCGTGGAGCGATTCCCCAAGGGAACCGGTTCCAAGGGTTTCATGCAGAAGAACGCGCCGGACCACTTCTCTGACGACCTGATCGATCGTCACGAGGTTCCCAAAGAGGACGGGGGCACCACGGTGTATCCCGTGGTCAAGGGGGCCGAGACCATTCCGGCCTTCGCCAACCTGGGGGTGATCACCTTCCATGTGCCACCCACGAAGGTTTCCGACGAGGAGAGATCCGACTGGATCATCTGGGATCTCGACCCTTCATCGGGAGACTTCGACACGGCGCGGAACGCCGCACACGAGTTGCGTGGAGTCTTGGAGCGCTTCGAGATCGACACGGTCTTGATGACTTCGGGGTCCAACGGCTATCACCTCCGAGCACGTCTAGATCCGCCGTTACCCTCGGGCGAGACGGCACTGATAGCACGCGGCACCGCCGCTTTGGGGGTCGCCGCCCACCCCGAGTCGATGACCCTCGCGTTTCGCAAGAACGAGAGAGGTGACCGGGTCTTCGTCGACTGGCTGCGCAATGCGCCTTACTCGACCTCGGTGGTTCCCTGGTCGCTACGAGCGAGGAGTGGAGCACCGGTAGCAGTCCCGATCGGCTGGGAGGAGGTCGACGACATCGACCCGAACGGCGTCAGGCTCGAAGAAGTGTCCCAACGCTTCGGGGTCGATCCCTGGAGTGAACATCGGGCTCTCGACCTCGTCGGGAAGGCAGAGCAGGTGCAGTCGGCCCTCGACGACGCCGAAATCGACATCGAGCCGTTCGACAGGTTTCGGTCCTGACCGTTACGGGTTATCTCCGACGCTCGCGTAATGTCTGCGTCTGAGCGGGACCAGGAACATCCTCAACCCAAGCAGGAGAGCCCCGCAGATGCCCC
>DASUUP010000244.1:0-6361 GCA_036373995.1 Acidimicrobiia bacterium | reverse complement strand
GGGAGCCACCGAGGTCGAGCGCTATGAGCTTCCCGGGATTCTCGCCCTCAATTTCCTGCTGACAGGAGGGCTGGGGGCGGGTGGGACGGCCTCGCTCCGGTTCGATCCGCAAGGGAAGGCGGTGGCTCAGCAGCTGCTCGACATGGAGGTCGAGTTGCCACGGGAGCTGACCTCGCATCCGGCCCTAGATGGGTGAGATGGGTGGTCGGAGTGCACAGCGTTGCGTTTTCCGCAACGAGGTGCACGCGGGTTCCGTGGTTGAGGGACCTTGTTTGCATCCCAGCCCTCGAGGAGACCCGCCGCGGCTCCCGTCGACGACACAGTGATCACACGTACCCCAAGCGGCTCGTCGACGCTGACCTGGCAGCCTGCGGCTTCGGGAAGCACGTCTTCGACGTCGGGGAGGGGGGCGCGCTCCGGTGGCTGCGCTACACACGCCGAGAGGAGGAGGACGAGCAACACGGGTAGAACGCGCCGCATCACGCAAGGCTACCGGTGAAGCGAGGCTACGACCTTCCGGAGGTCGCAGCGTTCAGGCGTCGATCTGCCAGATCCGGGCAGTCCACTGGAAGCGGCTGCCGCGCTGTTTGAGGGCGATGACCTTGTCTTTCAGGGCCTTGAGAACCGCTGGGTCCTCAGCGAGGGATGTAGGGAGAGGGATGTTCCTCTCGGTCACCTGCTTCATCGAGCCAAATACGGATTTGGCCCGGTCGAGAATCGACCTCTCGTCCTGAAGCGATCCGGTGGGAAGGAACAGCTTCCCTCCGGCCCGGAGAAGCCTCTTCGACTCCTCGATCATTCTCATCGGCAGCTCGGCGCCGGTGGGTCCCCCGGCGAGTCCCGACGGGAACCAGCCAGAGGCGGCAGCGATGTCGTCTGGAATCCCGGAGACATCACCGATCACGACATCGGCCTCGAGGTTCGGGTCGAGAGGGTCGAACATGTCGCCTTGGGCAAACTCGACACGGTCGGCGACACCGTGTGCCTTGGCATTGGCGGTGGCGATCTCAACCGTCTCGTCGGCGGCGTCGACACCATAGACCTTCGAGGCGCCGAGTTTGGCGGCGATTATCGACAGAATCCCGCTACCGGTGCCGACATCGACGACGACGGAGCCGGACTTGAAATCGAGGGCATCGGCGAGCAATGAGGAGATCGTGCTGGGGCGGAACGTGGACCGCCCAATCTGGAGTTCCATCGGGCCCAGGCGCCCTTTCCACGTGATGGTCTCAACGGCCATAGGGAAATCCTAGCTCGTAAGAGGACAACCGGGTCACGAACCACCTCCGCAGCTCGTGCGTATTGACCCACAGAGCCAACCAGGAGACATATGCGAACACGTTTCATCGTCCTTTTATCCGGCCTTGCCCTGTTCGTCGCGGCTTGTGGGGGAGGTGACGACGCCGGAGCCACCACGACGGCGGCTCCCGACGACACCACGACGACGGAGGCCGATGACACCCCAACCACGGCCGAGGACGTGACCACGACCACGGCCGGAGAAGACACCGGCACGACCGAAGCCGAGATGACGGACGGGATCCACGCCAGTGACACCGATCTGGGCTCGATCCTCGTCGATGCCGAGGGATTCACCCTCTACATCTTCACCAATGACACTGGTGGGGAGAGCACCTGTTACGACGCCTGTGCCGACACATGGCCGCCGGTGCCGGGTGACGTCACGGTTTCGCCGGATCTAGATGCGTCCATCTTTGGCACCACGACTCGCGAGGACGGGAGCGAGCAGCTGACCGTCAATGGGATGCCGCTCTACCTGTACGCACCCGATGCCGCACCCGGTGACACCACCGGTCAGGGTGTTGGCGACGTGTGGTTCGTGGTCGACGACACCGGCGAGGTCATCGAAGCCTCGGCGGGCCAGGCGGTCGACTTCGGCTACTGACCAAGCCCTGGGACGAAACGCTCACCGAGTGGGGGCTCGGCTCTCGACCGAGCTGCATAGCGTGGCGTCACCCGACACGGATTGCAGCGCAATCGGCTGGTGACCCCTTCGGAGTGTCGAGCGTCGGCCAGGTCGGTGCTCGAAGAAGATGGCGTGCGGGCGATAGGTCGGCCATCTACTGATCGTGGCTGAGCTTGAGCTGATGTTCGTAGGCTGGTCCGATGGATCTCACCGAAGCCATCTACACCACCCGTGCCATGCGTCGAGTGACCGCCGATCCCATTCCCGACGATGTGAAGGCTCTAATCCTCGATGCGGCCATTCGGGCGCCTTCTGGCGGGAACGCCCAGAACTGGCGGATGTTGGTCGTCGACGACCCCGAGGTCCGGGGACGAATGGGCCCCCTGTACCGTGAGGCTTACCAACAACTACAGGAGACCTTCTACGCAGGTCGGCGGGAGGCGGCCGAGAAGGCGGGAGACGAAGCAGCCATGCGTGTGATGCGATCTTCGGACTGGCTCGCGGAGAACTTCGAGACGGTCCCGATGTGGGTGCTGTTCTTCAGCCGAAACGACCCCACCGGCTCGTCGATCTACCCGGCGGTATGGAACGCGATGCTGGCCGCCCGTGGGGGAGGAGTGGGAACGTGTCTCACCACGATCCTGGGCAACTTCAAGAGCGCGGAGGTATTCGAACTGCTCGAGATACCGACGGACAAGGGATGGGAGTTCAAGGCCGCCGTGTCCTGCGGATATCCCACCGGTCGATGGGGTCTGGCCAAGAGAGCGCCGGCGGAGCGAGTGTCCTATGCCAACCGATGGGGCCAGGAACTCGACTTTGACATCTACGGACCGCTGTGGGGCGGGTCTGACGGTTAGCTCGCCATGCGCTCGCTGAGGTAGCGCGATACCGAAGCGTCGGACCTGTCGACACCTCTCGCAGCGCGGTCAACAGAGTCAGATGGCCATCTCTGGTCGGGAGCTCGTCAACCAAAGGGGATGTCGAGCCTGGTCTGAGCCTCCAGACCCGTACAGGAGTTCGTCCCCCCCGCCGATGTCTCAATGTGGTGTCTGACTCTGTTACCTCGCGCCCACCCTCCACCTGGTGGCTGGTGGTGACTGCGATCACATGGGCCCTTGCCGGGGCGTGTTTGGTCGCGGCCATCGTTCACCAAAACGCGTCGACGGCTCCCATTGGTGAAGGAGAGGTGTTCGTGAGTGAGGCGATGGAAGCCCAGACCCTGATAGACGACAGCCGCTCACCTGCCGAAGGTGTCCGTCGTGCCCGCAATGCGCTCGCTGTCGAAGCGGTGTCGCTCGCCGGCGGGGAAGGACTCGTCGTCGCGTCGACCTCGGAGACCCTGATCGGCCGGCCGATTGACAACCCGCTGCTCGCATATGGGCTCGAAGGTGGACGGTTCACTGCGCTGGCGAGCCCCACGACTCACCCGCTCGAGATCGACGGAATAGAGGAGTGGCCCGCAGGCAGCATCCTCTATGAGGTGCTTTCGCCTTCGGCGGGAGGTGACGCAGTCTTGCTCCACTACGACCTGGCCGAGCTCCTCTCCCGACGAGCGCAACCGGGTACGATCCAGCCACTGACCGTTCAGTTCCTCGCCCTGGGAGGTGTCTTCGCTCTTCTGGGCACGGCGGTCTTCGTGGGTCATACGCGAGCCGCCCGGCGCCACCGCGAGCTGGCGATCGAGTCTGACGTCCTGCGCGAGCAATCTCGCAAGCTGGAAGAGGCAAATGCCGAGTTGGGGGAGGCCAGGCAGCGAGCCGAGCGTGCCCTCGCACTGGCCGAGGAGAAGATGCGGATCCGCTCGGAGTTCGTCCTCATGATCAATCATGAGTTGAGGACACCTCTGACATCGGTCGTCACCGGTGCCGAGCTGATGCGAGACGCCGAGCTCGGCGATGCCGATCGCCAGGAGCTCATCGATTCGATGGTCGCCCATGGAAAGCGCCTCAACGAGATCATCGACCAGATCCTGGCCGTAGCCAGGATCGAGAACCGAGGTCTCGGCTATGAGCTGGTGCGGACCCCACTGCTGGAGGCCTGCGAATCCGTGGGCGCCACCATCGACGCGGAGACCCGCGACTACGCGAAGCGTCTCCTGGTCAGAACCGACCTTAAGACCCTTGGATTGATTCTCGCCTCGCTGTCGGACAATGCCAGAACTCACGGTGCTCGCCGGGTCGCAGTGGGATGCAGCGGTCGGTCGGTGATACAGCCGATGCTCGAGATCGGGGAACGCCCCAAGGAGGCGGTCTACTTCACTGTCGGCGACGACGGGCCCGGGATCGATCCCGATTTCCTTCCGCGTGCATTCGAGAAGTTCGAGAAGAACAGCTTCAGCTCAGGAACAGGGCTGGGTCTCTACATGGTCCAGCTCATGGTGGTGGCCCTGGGTGGGTCAGTTGCAGTGGACACCTCATCCACGGGCAGCACCTTCCAGATCGCCCTCCCTGCCCGAGTCGCCGATCGTGTCATGGAGACCGTGTGAGTCGGCGGCTCGTCCTGGTGGTAGTCCTTCTCGCCCTGTGCGGATGTGCCGGCTCGACGGCAGGCGATGGCTTCGAGCTCGAAGAGTTCTCGATTCTGGGGCCGGGTGATCTGGACGTTGGGAACAACACCATCACGGTCACCAACACGGGCATGTACACCCACACTCTCGTGGTCACGGACGGCTCCGGTCAGGTCGTGGGCGCCACCTCGCTGGTGCAGCCGGGTGAGACGGCCAGTCTCGATCTCGACCTGGCGCCAGGCCAATACTCGTTCACCTGCCGCATAGTCGCCGAGGACCCGGACGGCAACATCATCGACCACTACGAAGCGGGGATGAACGCCCTGGTCGATGTGGACGGTTGACAGCCTCGCCCGTTTAGGAGACCGCCGGCGGCGGGTAAGGACCTCTCTGTACACGCCAGGAAGGAATGCACATGAAACAGAGCACGAAGATGAAATGGGAAGGTCGCTGGGACCAGCTCAAGGGCAAGGTCCAGCAGACTTGGGGGGATCTCACCGACGACGATCTCGACGTTGCGGAAGGCAATGTCGATGAACTCATCGGACGCGTCGAAGAGCGCACCGGAGAGTCACGCGAAGAGATCGAAGAAAAGATCAACGCGTAGTTGAGAAGGTGATTCCAGGGAAATGCCCCGCTACCTGGCGGGGCATTCCTCTTATGAAACAGTGAGCCCATGATGAAGATTCTCAAGGATCTGGAATTCAGAGGAGCGGCCGTGGGGGGCTTGGTCACCGCCTCGTTCTTGTTCGTCGTGATCATTGGCGTAGGCAAGATCCACGCCTTCGAAGCTCGAGGTCTGATCGAGGCCGTCCTTCCCGCGGCCAGGTTTCTTGGTTCAACGGTCGTCGGTGCCTCTGTGACCGTGCTGGCCCTGCTACTGACCCTGATCGCCCTCAGCATGGACAGCGGTCAGCGCTTCTCGTCCCGTCTCTACGATCGAGCGATCCGCATCACGAGGATAGCGGTGCTCTGCATCATCATGGGTGTCGTGGTGTTGCTCGCCGTCAGTGTTCCGGTCGTCGAGGTCCCAGAGATATCCCAGCACTACGCCGCCCTCTACTACGGCCTGTCAGGCGCGCTTGCCGTGCTGGGCGGGCTGGTCACCAGCATGGGGCTCATGATCGGGACGACCTTGCGTGGATTGATCGGAGCCGCCCATCCCGAGGGCGAGAGCGATCTCGTCGAGGAGCTGGCCGGGTCGTCCTCAGACGGCTGAACCTCTTCACATCTCGTGGATGAATGGTCTTACTAGCGCCGCTCTCGCGCGCTGGGTGAGCGACGGTTCTTTGGCAACGACCGGCTGGCTCCGACCCAGGTCGTCGCGGAATTGGGCCTCCAGTGTTGCCGTCACATCCCGGTCACAGATCGCCAACGCAACTTCCTCGTCTTTCTCTGTCGACCGACGGTTCACATTGATGGAGCCGACCAAGGAGAGGACGCCGTCGACCATGAATGTCTTGACATGCATCATCGTGGGCTGATAGGCCCACACACGGGCACCCGCTGCGATCAGCCGCTGGGAGACCTCTTCAGCCATGACACGACTTATGCGCTTGTCGATGTGCGGGCCCGGGATGAGTACGTCGACCTCGACACCCCGCTGCACAGCGACCTCGAGCAGCTCGACCAGTTCCCAGGTGGGGTTGAGGTAGGGGGTTTGGATCGCGATCTTCCGTATAGCCACGGCGACGAGGGCCTCGAGGACGCGTTCTGCGTCGTCGTAGCCGATCTGGGCGGAGCCATCCACGACGGCGATGGGCGACTTCCCGGCATCTGGAGGTCGGTCGATGGCTACGTCGGCGGGGGTGATCGCGTGTCCCGTGTCACGCCAGTCGGTGAGAAACACCGACCTGAGGACGGGCACTGCCGGCCCCACGACACGGAAATGGGTATCACGCCACTCATTCGGTCCTCGAGCGTCACCT
>DASUUP010000243.1:0-4633 GCA_036373995.1 Acidimicrobiia bacterium | reverse complement strand
GCAAACGTGGTGAGCTTGTCGTCCGCGGTGCGAGGACACCTAGATGGTGTTCCCGTGCACCGGTTAGCGTGGGCACCCATGCCAACAGAGCCCTCTGCCGTCCTGCTCGACGTGGGTGGGGTGTTCCTCCTCCCCTCACATGCCCACATCCGCTCCGCCTTGAGCCGTGTCGATCACGCGGTTATCGATGACTCCGCAATCGACCGTGCCCACTACGTGGCTGCTCGCGTCTTCCCGATGGATCTCGATTCCGGTGAGAACATGGCGCCTTATTGGAGTGACTACCTCGACAGCTATGCCCGAGCACTCGATGTGGATGGCGACCTGGTGGAGGAAGCGATCGAGCACCTGCGAAACGAGTACGTGACAGGAGGGCTCTGGAGCCATGTCGTCGCGGGGTCGCCCCAAGGACTGCGAGAACTCGTCGACACCGGCGTGCCGGTGGGGATCGTATCCAACTCCGACGGCACGATTGAGGCCCGCCTCGAGGAGATGGGCATCCTCCAGGTGGGACCGGGTCCTGGCGTCGAGGTCCGTTGCCTCGTCGACTCCGGCCATGTCGGAATCGAGAAGCCCGACCCGAGGATCTTCGACCATGCCTTCGACGTGCTCGATGTCGACCGCTCCAACGTGTGGTACGTCGGCGACACCCCGGCATTCGACATCGTTGGCGCGCAGCGAGCAGGATTGCGCCCGATCCTCATGGACCCATTCGGCGTTAATGGCGACTTCGGAGTGCCCTGTGTGAAGTCTTTGGCCGACGTGGCTGACATGGTGACTACCTAAGCTGCGTGCACCATCTCGATGACTGGCGCCATGGCCTCGATGCCCCCGGCCGTCTTCGGGAAGACATCGCACCTGACTTCTTCGAAGCCCATGGCCTCGAACCCGAGCAGCGTTTGGGCTATCTGCTCAGCCGAGCCCTCTATCGGATTCACCAGTGAATGGTCGGCCGAAAGGCCGGGGGCGACAATCCCGTAGACGTCGAAGGTTCTCGTCAGGCTGTTCGGGTCTCTCCCTTCTGATCGGCAGGCCGACTCGAGCTTCTCGACTATCGGGCCAATTCGTTCGCGAATCTGATCCAGGGTCTCGTCCCAGCCCCACCAGTTCCACTCATCGGCGAATTGCGCTACCAGTCCAAGCATTCTGTCGCCGCCTGCGGCCACATTGATCAATGGCCCGGCGGGACTTGGGCCTCGCAGAACCAGCTCGGAGCTCACCACATCGTAGAACTCGCCATGGAAGTCGGCTGTCCCCGTCTTGAGCAGGGAGTGGACGATCTCTATCGCCTCGGCGAAACGCGAGAAGCGCCGATCCGTGGGGAAGCCGAACGCTTCGTAGTCCGAGTCGGGCGTGTTTCCCGCTCCCAGCCCGAGCACGTAACGACCGGACGAGATCTCGTCGAGAGTGGTTGCCATGCTGGCCAGGAGCGCCGGGGACCTATACGGGGCGTTGACGACCGATTGGCCGAGTCGGATCGTGCTCGTCGTGGCGGCGAGCGCACCGACGATCGTCATGGACTCCCAGACTCCGTCCGTCTTCTGCTCGCCCCTGTAGAGCAGGGCATCCTCGAAGACGAATATGTCGAAACCGACGTCTTCTGCGATGCGGGCTCGCTCGTGAATCGACCGCCAGGTCGGGCCGTTCCCGTCGCCTCCGCCGTGGATTTGGTTGATGAGACCTACTCGCATGACGCTAGATGTGTCCGGCGAAATCGTGCGGGTAGGGCGAGAACTCTGCGGCAAGCTCGGAGACACGCCCTGCCACTTCGGTCAGCGCAGCCTCGTCGTCACGCTCCTTCAAAGCGCGGCAGATGAGTGACGCCACTTCACTGGCCTGATCTTCTTTCATCCCCTGGGTGGTCATGGCCGGGGTGCCGATACGCAGACCGGAGGCCCGGTACGGAGGGCGTGGGTCGTTGGGGATGGTGTTGAAGTTCAGTGTGATCCCGAGACGATCGAGCATTTTGGCCGCGTCCTTGCCGGTGAGTTCGTCGTCCACCGAGCGGAGGTCGATCAAGTACAGGTGGTTGTCGGTTCCACTGGAGACGACACGGACCCCTTCGTCCTGGGTCTGTTTCGCCATGGCAGCAGCATTGGTGACGATCTGCTCGGTGTAGTCGTGGAAAGCGGGCTGCATCGCTTCGTGGAAGCACACCGCCTTGGCCGCGACCTGGGACTCGATGGGTCCGCCTTGGACGTTGGGGAACACACCCTTGTTCAGCTCCTGGCCGAACCTCTCCTTCGCCAGGACGAGGCCACCGCGCGGACCACGAAGAGCCTTGTGGGTCGTTGCGGTGACGATGTCCGCATGCGGCACCGGCGAGGGGTGCGACTTCCCTGCAACCAAGCCGATGAAGTGGGCGGCATCCACCATGAAGATGGCTCCGATCTCGTCTGCGATCTGACGGAACGCCTCGTAGTCGAGAGTCCGCGAGTAAGCGGAATAGCCGGCGAGGACGATCTTCGGCCGGTGCTCCAGGGCCAGGCTGCGCACCTGGTCCATGTCGATCATCTCCGTCTCGGGGTCGACCCCGTAGGCGACGAAGTCGTAGTAGAGCCCGGAGAAGTTGACCGGGGATCCGTGGGTGAGATGGCCTCCCTGGTCGAGACGCATACCCAGGACCGTGTCGCCAGGCTCGATGAGAGCGAAGTAGGCACCCATGTTGGCCTGGGCCCCGGAATGGGCCTGGACGTTGGCGAACTCGGCGCCGAACAGATCCCTGGCCCTGTCGATGGCAAGCTGCTCCATTTCATCGACCACCTCGCAACCCTCGTAGTACCTTCGGCCGGGATAGCCCTCGGCGTATTTGTTCGTGAACACCGATCCGGACGCAGCCATGACGGCGGGAGATGCGAAGTTCTCCGAAGCGATGAGGTGGATCGATGAGTTCTGCCGCTCGAGGTCTTTGCGGATCAGCGCGGCGATGTCGGGGTCGACCTGCTCGATTGAGTCCATGGAGATCATGGAGCGAGGGTAACTAGTGCCCCGCCCCACAACGTCCACGGGTTCAGACGGGCACTAGACCGAGACCGGGCCTTCTCTGAGCACGGTCAACTCGACACCGCTGGCGTCCACGACGGTCGAAGCCTCGCCGCCAGGCGCTGTGCCGGGGACGTAGACACTCACCTCGTCGCCGAATATCGCCCTGGCCTCGTCGTCGGACATGGCCTCCGCGCCCCCCGACCGATTGGCCGACGTGACCGCGAGGGGCCCGGTGGCTATGAGGAGCCGGACTGCCGTCGGATGATCGGGCACCCTGATGCCTACCGTGCGCAACATCCGGTCACCCACCCACTCGGCCATGACCACCTTCGGTGTGACCACCAGGGTGAGGGCGCCTGGCCAGTGACGCTCTGCCAACACGGCCGCGTCGCCTCCGATGTCTCCGATCTCCCTTGCCTGTTCGAGGGATGCGACGAGCACACCCACCGGTTTGTGCTCGGGCCGGCCCTTGAGCTCGAACAGGCGGGCCACCGCGTCGAGGTTGAAGGGGTCGGCCCCGATTCCGTAGACGGTATCTGTCGGCAAACCCACCACCTGGCCGTTCTGCACCGCCTCGACGGCCTGGTCGATCACGGCTTGACTGCGATGACATAGCGGTCGCGTCCGGCAAGATCCTTTCGAACGACCGTCGGTAGGTCGAGAAAAGACCCCGGAGCCGAGATGCCTTGTCTCTCTCCGATCTCGCAGACCACCACGCCCCCCGGTCGAAGCCACTGGGAAGCCCAGGCACCGACTTGCTGGACCGCTTCGAGGCCGGTTGGACCGGGCACCAGTGCGACCTTGGGCTCCCGCTTCACATCGGCGGGCAACCTCTGGTATTCCGCCTCCGACACATATGGCGGGTTGACCACGAGCAAATCGACCTCGCCGAGAATCGAAGCGGGCAGTGGATCGAACATGTCGCCCACGGCCAGGTAGATGTCGAGCTGGCTGCGGTGACGATTCTCCATCGCGACATCGATGGCGTCCTGAGATATGTCCGTGGCGAAGACGGCAGCCTGGGGGAACTCCTTTTTCATGGCAAGCGCAAGCGCCCCCGACCCGGTGCAGAGGTCGACGATGACCTCTGGGTTGCGCACCATCTTGGCCGCGATCTCGAACAGCCCTTCGGTCTCCGGTCGCGGAACGAGCACCCTCTCATCGACGACCAGGTCGAGCGATGCGAATGCCGCGCTCCCCTCGATGTACTGGAGCGGCTCGCCGCCGAGTCGACGGGCCACCAGGTCTTCGAGCGGCTGCGAGGGGCCGGCGATCGCCTCGAGTCGACTCAGCTCGTGTGGGGGAATCTGGTCCACGGAATGCCCGAGTCTGGCAGAAGGGTGCTGGCAGGAACAGATCTATCGGTGAATCACACGCCGCAACCGGCGCCGATGCGGCGCACGAAACGGCCTTCGGCGTACTCGTGCACGGTGACCCAGCTCGACTCCCAGCCCAAGCCACTGACGACGACCTCCATGACCCCGTCACCGGACAAGTCGGCCACGGCGGAAACCCGATAGGACTCCGGATACCCCTCGTCGTTGGGCGGAATCACCGACTCGGCGACGACGCTCGTTTCATCGGAAAACGGTGACACCACGAAGATCATCGAGTAGACGCCCGATGCGGAGTTGGCGAGCCGGGTGGC
>DASUUP010000242.1:0-2629 GCA_036373995.1 Acidimicrobiia bacterium | reverse complement strand
CTGTTCACCTCAAACGACGAACGCTCCGCAGCCCTCCCCGCCTGGCTCAACGACTACAACTATCACCGCAACCACAGCTCGCTCGGGGGAGGACCACCCATCAGCCGAGTGACACCAACCTGATGGCCGAGTACACCTAGGTGCCAATACGGGACACCTCGGGAGATGCTCGTTATCCGCTCGTATTTGGTGATCTGGGATGGGTTGATCACACCAACTCGAGATCTTCGCTCCAATGGGGTCGGCCTACTACCTGGCGTGCTGCCCGGTGTCGCGATAGGACTCAAAGTCGTATTCGGACGTGAAGATCTTCCACACCGTCGCTTTCCTTTCGCGGCGTTGCTTATCTACTGCTCGAACGAACCACGGTTTGCCGGTGACTGTCTCAGCGGCTTTGAGAAAGTGAATGGCTTCGCGTCGGGTTCTCATCGGATAAGCCCAATGGAGAAGACATTGACGACGCCCACAGGTGGGACACTCATACTTGTCGTGATCACAGGGTGAGTCCCGTGGAACCCAACTGTGATAGGTGGGGCAGGGATCGGTTTCGCTGTAGGGCCAGGACGGGTCGATGAAGACTGTTGTGGTTCCGTCACGCCGTACACGGCGCAGACCGTGCAGTTGACGTTTGTTCCGTGCGTTTTCCTCCACTGGAAGCGGAACCTGGTTGCGTCCAACGTACCTGTAGGTCTTGGAGCGAAGGTCGATCCGATACACGCCCCGATCCACCGGCAGCTCCAGGCTCCACTTCCGCATGGCTTCAATTCAAGCTGGTCAAACCAATTCTCTAACCGCCGACCACAAACGGAGCGAACGGATCACCGGTCGGGATCGAGCCTCCACGTCCTTGATCATGCATATCGACGAGGCACACCGAGGTGCCGATCTCGTGCGGTCTCAGATATGGGCGGTTTCGCCCGGGATCTGGTGGTCGGCGCTGTGTGATACTGGTTTGGGTGAACGTCATCGATACACAAGCCGCCCAACCACAGGCCGCTTGACAAAGAGAACGTATGACCTGGCGCCGACGGATACTCATTGGAGTTGCGGGTCTCGTCGCGCTCTTCGTGGCAGTGATGACGGCGTGGGCCGTGGCGATCGGTCCGGAAGCTGTGTGGCGGATCCTCCGGCATGGGACTACGACGGTGTGGGATCACACCGAGTACCCCGGCAGACCGATTGCTGTCAGCCCGGATTCCCAACCGTGGAACGTCCTTCCGGTCGACGCGATCGAGATCCCGTCGATCGATATTGAGGGTGAAGCCTGGGCGCTTGGCGATGTCCTCCAGCGGCACGACACTCTGGCGTTCGTCATCATCGAGGACGGGACTCTCATCTACGAGTGGTATCGGGACGACCATGGTCCCGCCATCCCTTCCATGCTCTTTTCGGTGTCGAAGTCTGTCACTTCCTTGTTGGTTGGCGCCGCCATTCACGACGGCTTGATCGGTTCCGTGGCCGATCCGGTCACGGCCTACATTCCTGAGCTGGCGGACCGAGGGTTTGATCGAGTGACAGTTGAGGACGTCCTGCGTATGGACTCCGATCTGGATTACATCGAGGATGACAACCCATTCGGCATCCACGTCGAGTTCAACTACACCGCCGATCTCGAAGGTGACATCCTCAACCTTCAGCTGAGGGACGAACCCGGCCACGCTTTCCGCTACAAGTCTGGTGATAACGCAGTGCTCGGGCTCCTCCTCGACCGCGCCCTCGGAAGTACCTCAATCACCGACTACCTCAATACAAGGCTGCTTGCCCAGATGGGATCCGAACACGGCGGAGCGTGGAGCACTGATGATGTCGGCGGGCTGGAGCGCACCTGGTGTTGTCTGGCGCTAACTGCCCGTGACGTCGCCCGATTCGGCCAACTGATCCTGAACCAAGGCAGCTGGAACGACGAGCAACTCGTCCCGCCCGACTACCTCGAAGCGTCCTTCATTCCGGCCTATCGGGCCGACGATTGGCCCCCCGACTACGAGAATTCGCGTCTGACCAGCTATGGCTATCAGTGGTGGCTCATCGGTGAGGAAGCCGTCGTGGCCATCGGCAAAGATGGCCAGTATCTCTACGTTCACCCGAGCAACAACGTTGTCATCGTCCGCCTCGGGGAATCACAGGGAGGGATTGGCTGGATCGACATCCTCCACCTGATCGCGACCTCTGCCTCGACCAGCTGAAGCGACCATAATGACGTCGCGGCTAGCTGAATGATGCCCGCCATACCCCATCAGCCACCCGGCCACCCGCCACGAGACAACCGCACCGCACGCCTAGGTGCCGATCTCGGACGGGTGAAGATATGGGCGAAATCGCTCGAGATCAGTTGATGTCGGACTCGTGTTCTTGGGGAGAAATACCATCCGGAGTCGTGGAGTCCACCGAGGTCACGGTCGCAGGAGTGAGCCTGCACGCGCTGTTTCGTCCCGGCTCACCGACGATTCTGTTCCTACATGGCTTGGCTGGCCATGATGGCGAGTGGAAGCGGGTCTATGAGGTCCTCGACGACAGCATCGGTGTTATTGCACCGGATCAGAGAGGTCATGGCGATAGCTGGGGCGGAGTTGATATCGAAGTCGATCGATCCGCCTACTTGAGTGACGTCGTATTGCTAATCGAGCAGCTT
>DASUUP010000241.1:0-6641 GCA_036373995.1 Acidimicrobiia bacterium | reverse complement strand
CTCAAGACACGAGCGCGGCATGCCGATCTACGCAGTTGCCGCCACAACTCAGGAGGTTCCCCTTGCGTCGATCGCTGGTACTCGCAATCGCCCTCATCGCGAGCCTGTTCGCTTCCGGAACTGCCCAGGCAGCCGACTTCGATCCCAACAACATCACCTTCCCGGTCGGGGGGAACGACTACCGAGTAACCGATAGCTTTGGCGATTGCCGTGGGGCCGACTGCTCCCGCAGCCACGAAGGCGTCGACATCATGGCTCCGAAGGGAACAGAGGTGTATGCGGTCGCCGATGGGGTGGCTAACTGGGTGAGCACGACTCAGGAGAAATGCTGCCGGATGGAAATCGACCACGGCAATGGATGGTCGACTCGATACCTCCATCTCAACGACGACACCAAGGACAAGAGTGGCAACTACACCAGTGACGACCTGGGCTGGGGAATCGTCGACGGCATCGTTGACGGCACACCCATCACCAAAGGCCAGCTGATCGGTTGGGTGGGTGACTCGGGCAATGCTGCCGAAGGCGTGACCCATCTTCATTTCGAGCTGCGCCAGGACGGTGTTGCCATCGACTCCTATGGATACCTTCAGACCGCCCGGGGGGTGCTGGTGCTCACATTTAGCGACACCGCTGACTCGACTCACAAGCTGAACATCGAGAAGATCTACAAGGCCGGCATCACCAAAGGCTGCAACCCGCCGGCCAACGACATGTTCTGCCCCCAACGCGACATCAGCCGGGGTGAGATGGCGGCGTTCATCTCCCGGGCACTGGGTCTCACCGAGACATCGGGTTCCGTCCCCTTCGACGACGTCGCAGGGGACACCTTCGAGGGTGACATCGACCGGATCGTCACCGCCGGCATCGGCTTCGGCTGCGACGCTGACAGCTACTGCCCGGATCGACCCTTGCTGAGGGAGGAGATGGCAGAGATGCTGGTCCGGGCGTTCGGGTACGACAACCCGGAGGGTGTCGATCACTTCACCGACGACCAGGCCAGCCAATTCGAGGACTCGATCAACAAACTCGCCACACACGACGTCACCCTGGGCTGCAACCCGCCCACTAACGACATGTTCTGCCCTGATCGCACCCTATCCAGAGGTGAGATGGCGTCATTCTTCGTAAGGGCGAAGGATCTCTAAGGGCCTGGCTGTCAAGGCGACATCTCCAGGGATGTCCACCGCCGACACCGCGATTCTTAGGACCTCCTCCGTAGTTGGCGTCAGAGTGTCCCGTAGATTGTCGGCTACCCAAAGGACGCCTCCGATGCGGATGGTCGTCTCGAGTCGAGTCGGTTAGCGTGCACCGACGATGTCAGGTCTAAACGAGGGCGACGCTCGATCATGAACAAGGTGATCGCCTGGGTTGCCGGTCATGTCTGGGAGACGGTCTCCGCGGTCCTTGGTGCAGGTCTCCTGGTATCCGTGGGGTTTCTCGTCGCTGGAGCCGGGGAGCCAGAGGAGGAACCAGTCGTCGCCACGACCACGACGACGATGGCAACGACCACCACGCCGGCACCCACTTCCACGGTTCCTGAAGTCACGCCCACGACCGAGCCACCAGAGGAGGAGATCCCACCCGGTGTGAGCGCGGTGGTCGTCGACAATCACCCCGACGCCAGGTTCCAGATCGGGCTGGCCGCGGCCGACCTCCTGGTCGAGACCCCGGTCGAAGCGGGGCTGAGCCGTTTCACCGCCTTCTTCGCCGCGCAACCCCCCGACCTGGTTGGCCCGGTGCGTTCGTTGCGGCCGGTGAGCGCCGACTTGCTCGCCCTGTTCCAACCGGTTGTTTTCGCCACCGGCGGCCAACCGTTCGTGACCGGGGCGGTGTCGGCTACCGGGGCCACCATCGTCACCCCCGACCAGAGCATCGCTTTCCAATCGTTGGAACGACCCCAGCCGCATCATGTCTTCGTCTCACCGTCGGTGGACGTCCCTGCCGGGGTCGAGTTCCCAGCCCCCTGGCAAACCGGCGACTGGCCGGGTGGCGACCCTGCCTCTGAGATCATCCTGCCCATCTCAGGGGGAGTGGGCTGGCGTTTCGAGGATGGTGCCTATGTGCGCTACCAGGAGACCAAGCCCTTCCAGATCCAGTCCACGGTCGACGCCGAGCCCGAACCGCTGACAAGAGACACCCTGATCGTGATGGTCGCCCACCAGAAGTCGGCCGGGTACGTCGACAGCGCTGGTCTCGAGGTGCCCACCTTCGATGTGATTGGCGGTGGTGACCTCTACCTGCTCCACAACGGCGAAGTGATCGAGGGCACCTGGTTCCGGCCCTCCCAGGCCGAGGACTACACATTCAGCGGTGCGGACGATGCGGTGATCCCCATCCCGACCGGCGGCCAGTATTGGGCGATAGTGCCCGACGGACAGCCGATCGACCTCGGAGGCTGATTGTGACTGCGGTTTAGGGTCGGTCACAAGGTACCGATGGTTCTTAAGGACCGAGGCAGACACCGGTTTGGATGCGCGTAACGAGTGATTCGCTCGGGCCGTTGAACTTCGGAAACGCGCAAAAATCGCGAATCGCGAGTCGACTAATGAACAAGGCTTCATCAAGGCGGGTGTGACTCCATGGCGTATGGCTGGTCTGATTCACATTCGCTGTCCTTCTCTCTCTCCCACCATTCGGGGCAATAGGGTTCTTCGCCTTGGCGGAGGCGGAGGAGATTTGGCACTACCACCCGACTCAGAGCCGATGCATGAAGCCACCTTTCCACCGGTGCCTGTGGCAGCGCTCGCGCTCAACTATCAGGCGGATTTAGGTTCTGGGCTCCGAGAAGACGGATGGGACCCGGATCGGGGGCCCCATCCACTCGTAGCAATGTCAGTCGAGACAGAGAAATACCTGCCTAGTTATCAGTCTCCGATCCCTCGTCGCCAGCGCTGGAAGCGCTCTCGACGGCGCCGTAACTCGACGCATAGAAGACCGCGGATAGCTGACTGTCATTGACGCCGACATTTGGTGACGTACCCCACTTGGCTGCCAACAGGTAGAACGTGTTGGAACCGGCGCTGACCGGGAATATCTTGTGGGCCGCCATAGCATCGTCCCAGATCCCGCTTGGCGCACCGTCGGCGATGATCCAATCCTTGTCCTGATCGGCATCGAGGCTGGACGAGCTAGCTGACACTCCGTACTCGTCTAGGCCGGATCGAGCTCCATTCACGTGACTCACCTCGGCTTCTGAGGTGGCGTGAACTACCACGAAGCCATCACTAGGGGCATTGATGGTTACGGATGCAACCTGGGCGAGTGCTGTTGTGCTGACACTGAAGGAATTAACGATTGTCTGCGCTACGCCAGGCTCGTTAGTGGTCATTCCCGAAGTCACTGTGTTGGCTTCGCCCTCTTCGACGAACACCGAACTGCTCTTGCCGTCCAAAGTATCAGCATTGTCAGCCTGCGCTGGTGTTCCGTCCTCGGCTCCCAGGTACTGGGCGAGGCGACGCATGAAGGCGGACATCTGGGCTCGGGTCACATCGTCCTCCGGACAATACAGATTGTTCGCCGGCGGGTTGCACCCTATCGTGACGCCTGACGCCTTCAGCCATGCGATGTCTTCATGGAAGGTGTGCGAGTTCGGCACGTCATCGAAGCTGTGCGCTGCCACCGCAGTCAGTGGTGCCGCGATGAGGGCTACCACGCCCAGGATCGCTGCAAGACGCGCCCAGCGTTTGGGCACGCGAATGTTGTAGGACATGTTGTCCATTCCTTATCCCCTTTCCTTGTGGCCCCTCCGGCCACCTCGGGCGGGTCTTGGTGACCCGACTCGTCGGCGACACTAGCCAACTCGGTCAAGCGCGTGTGAGGTTAGTCACAGACGGCTGGACGCTTCCCTTTGGAGAGAGTTGAATATCCCGACCATACCGACCCGGAGGGACATCATCGGGGGAAGTCGACGAATCGCCCTGGGTGTATTCGGTGCTGTTCTCATCAGTGTCACGTCGGGGGTTGGCGCCTCGGCAACTGAGGAGCCGTTGGCGGGTACCGCCTATGCCACGGACCATGTGCTGGTCAAGGTGGCCCCGGGTGCGGAGATGGAAGGAGTACTGGTTCAAAAGGAGGAGGGGTTCTTGGGGGAGTGGCGTCGCGTGGCTGTCCCCGAGGGCAGGACAGCCGAGGAGACGGTCGAGGAACTCCAAACCACCGACGGCGTCGAAACCGCCTCGATTGACCCGATCGTCCAGCTAGATCCGATGTCGAGTCCGGTTCCACTGGGCCATGTCCCCTCACTGGGGGTCAACGATCCGCTCGCCGAATACCAATGGCATCTGCCGGCAATTCAGACCCAGTTCGCATGGGGTGACAGCTCCGGCACGGGAGTGGTGGTCGCCGTGGTCGACACCGGAATATCACGTGGCGGTGAGGATCTCGACTGCCACAGCTTCGTCGACCCCTACAACGCTATCACAGGCGCCCCGGGTCTCTCTGCGGTGGACGACGACCATGGGCACGGCACCCATGTCGCGGGCACGGTGGCCCAATGCACCAACAACGGTGTCGGTGTGGCGGGTGTCGCCTTCGACGGCTCTTTGATGCCGGTGAAGGTGCTCAACTCGAGTGGCATGGGATTCATCTCCGACATCGCCGTGGGCATCGACTGGGCCCGGGCACACGGTGCCGACGTGATCAACCTTTCCCTGGGTTGTTTCGGCTGCTCGAATCCGATGATCGATGAGGCGATCGACGCAGCCATAGCCGACGGAGTGGTGATCGTCGCCGCCGCAGGCAACGGCGGCAGCAACTCGATCTTCTATCCCGCCAGTCATCCCGATGTCATCGGGGTCGGAGCCACCGACTACAGCAACACCCGCGCCCCGTATTCCAACCGGGGCCAGGCGCTCGACCTCGTGGCGCCTGGCGGCGATCTCGACCAGGACGCCAACGGAGACGGGTACCCGGACGGAGTGCTCCAGGAGACCTTCGACGCCAGCGAAGTCTGGGATTACTACTTCATGGGAGGCACTTCGATGGCGACGGCGCACGTCTCCGGGGCCGTGGCTCTCCTGCTGGAGCGTTTCCCGGAGGTGGATTGTGTTGCCGTCAAGGATGTTCTCGCCGAGACGGCATTCGATCTTGGTCCGTCCGGCCACGACACCTCATATGGGCATGGTCTGGTCCAGATCCACGAAGCCCTGACGCGCGACACGGCAAGACCGACTTGGCCGTCGATGGCGGAACTCGTTGTCGACAGGTTCGCTGACGCGACGCTCGACGTCTCCTGGATCGAGGCGACGGACAATTGGGCGGTCACGGGGTACCTCTTGCGTGTCGATGGCGAGACCTGGACGTCCCAGTCAGGTCGACAGTCGACGATCACCGGGCTGACTCCGGGTACCACCTATCAAATGGAGGTGATCGCCAGGGACGTGATGGGCAACTGGTCCCAGCCGCTTCGCGCTCGGGTGGGGACTTCCCGGGCGTTTGCGGATACGCCGGGGAACGTCTTCTACCACGACATCCTCTGGATGTCTGGCATGGACATCACCCGGGGCTGCAACCCTCCTCGCAATGACCAGTTCTGCCCGGATGATCCGGTCACCCGCAGCCAGATCGCCGCCTTCTTTGTGCGGGCTCTGGGTCTCGACGACGATTCGCATCCTGGCTTCAAAGATGTACCCGGGAACGCGACCTTCGCCAGCGACATCTCCAAGCTGGCCACCGCCGGGGTCACCCAAGGCTGCAATCCTCCGGCAAATGACATGTTCTGCCCCGAGGATCCGGTTACCCGCGCTCAGGCTGCGGCCTTTCTGGCACAGGCGTTGGGTCTGTCCGAGAACGAACATGCTGGTTTCGCCGACGTTCCCGCCAACGCAATGTTCGCCGATGACATCGGGAAGCTGGCCACGGCCGGGATCACCCGCGGCTGCAACCCACCGGACAACGACCGGTTCTGCCCGGAAGACCCGCTCACTCGTGGTCAGTTTGCCGCGCTGCTCCACCGGGCGTGGAAGACTCGAGCCTTCAACGGCCGGTGAGGCCGCGGATCAGCACGGGCGGAGACCTGCCAGCCGCGCCACGGAAAGTTCTGCCCCGCCACTCTGGACGGATCGTTGGCGAGACAGTTGAATGTCACGGGGCGGCGGTGGGCCAGGTGAGCGACGATGGGCAATGGAAGTCGAAGAGGGCGAGGTGTCTGCTTCGTGCTCGCTGTGGTGGTGTTGCTGTCCGCTATCGTGCCGGCGGCGCTCGCTCAGGACTCATCTGATGAGACCAATGACGAGCTGCTATATGCCCCCGACCGTATCCTGGTCAAACTGGCGCCAGGTGCTGCCCCGAATGCCGTTCTGGGCGCCGGATCCAACCCTGTGTTCGACCGTTGGCGCACAGTTCCGGTCCCACCCGGGAAGACTCCTCAGGAGATGGTCGAGGAACTCGAGACGAGTAATGGTGTGGATTTCGCCGAGCTCGACCATGTGATTCAGCTGGATCCCCAATTCGACCCGGTTCCCTTCGACCATGTGTCCCCGGTTGACGTGGACGATCCGTTCTACGACTTCCAGTGGCACTTCCCGGCTGTACAGCTCGAATCGGCATGGGCCGAGACCACAGGAACAGGAGTCGTGGTCGCCGTCGTCGATACCGGGATCACCCAGGATGGCGACGACCTCGACTGTCACACATTTGTT
>DASUUP010000240.1:0-11757 GCA_036373995.1 Acidimicrobiia bacterium | reverse complement strand
TTCCGCACCGAGGTGCACGCGGGTTTCGTGGTTGAGGGACCTCATTCACAT
This sequence comes from Acidimicrobiia bacterium, assembly GCA_036373995.1. Classification (GTDB taxonomy): domain Bacteria; phylum Actinomycetota; class Acidimicrobiia; order Spongiisociales; family ZC4RG35; genus JANQRA01. The sequence goes on along the minus strand of DASUUP010000240.1, from coordinate 11,706 downwards.
CCCAGGGTTTGCTGCAGCTACGTCACGACGAGGCTTTTAGCCGATTCCGTAGAGGCGGGCGGCGTTGCCGCCGGATATGGCGGTGCGGTCCGCCTCGTCGAGGCCTTCGGTGGTCTCGATGAGGCCCAGGGGGTCGGTCTCGCCCATGTCGAAGGGAAAGTCAGTGCCCAACAAGACATGGTCAACGCCCACCACTTCGACGAGATGTCGGAGATAGAGGGGCTGGAACACCACGGTGTCGTAGTAGAACATCTTCATGTAGCTGCTCGGAGGATGGTCAGGGATGGCCGCTCTCGTCTCCGGCCGAACCTTCCAGGTGTGGTCGGCCCGGGACATGTAGAAGGGCAGGTAGCCGCCACCATGGAGCAGCACGAGCTTGATGCCGGGATGCTCCTCGAACAGGCCGCTGAAGATCATGCGGGTGGCCGCCACCATGGTCTCCAGGGGGTTGCCGATGCAGTTCACCAAGAAGTAGTCCCCGAGGCGCTGGCTCTCGGGATAGCCATTCGGATGGAGGATGACCGGGATCCCTTTCGCTTGGACCGCGGCCCAGAAAGGGCGGAAACGAGGCTCGTCGAGATTGTGGCCATCAACCGTGCCTCCGATCTGGAGTCCCTTGAATCCGAGATGGTCGACGGCGCGGTCCATCTCGGCTATGGCGAGGTCCACGTCTTGGAGGGGCACCGTGGCACCCAGAGCGACGAACCGATCGGGGCGATCAGCTGCGATCGCAGCGACATTTTCGTTTTGGATGCGAGCCGATTCTGCGCCGCTCTCAGGCGGGGCCCAGTAGAAGTACTCGGACACGAAAGTCGACAGGCCCTGCACCTCGATTCCCATGCGGTCCATGTGCTCGATCCGCTCCGCCGGCTGAGTGAGCGCAGGCATGATGCTGGGCATCATGGTGGCATTGTGACCGGCCGAGTCCGCTCCCATGTGGTAGTCGTAAGGCTCGTACTCGGGCCGGCGGTGGGGCTCGACCGGTGCTCGGCTCTCCAGAGTGGCCAGGTGACAGTGGATGTCGATTGTCGTCATCGACCGTGCATCCTACGAAGGGCGGCCGCTGACATGGGCGGTGTTGTCGCGTCCGTACCATGGCTTCATCGGTAGAGGAGGCCGGTGAGAGCAGTCAGAGTCGTCGCGCCGGATGTCGTCGAGATCGCGGACGTGCGGGAGCCGTCGTCCCGCGACGTCTACGAGGTGGTGGTCGACCAGGTCGGGATATGCGGCACCGACACCAAGATCCTGGCCGGAGAGATCCCGGTGCGCTACCCGAGGATCATGGGCCACGAGATGGTGGGTCGAGTGGAGTCGGCCCCTCCAGAGGCTCATTTCGCCACGGGCAGCAGGGTGCTGGTCGATCCGGGCGTGGCCTGTGGATGGTGCGATCTCTGCATGGCCGGTCGGAACCACCTGTGCCGCAACGGCGGTCTGATGGGCCGCGATGTCGATGGCGCCTTCACCGAGCGCGTTCTGGTCCCGGAGAGTCGGTTGGTACCGGTGCCGGAGTCGATCTCCCGCAAAGCGTCGGGGCTTCTCCAAGTGCTCGGAACGTGTGTCCATGCGATGAAGACGATCGATTTGTTTCCCGGGCAGGTGGCCGCCGTCATCGGGCTCGGTGTGGCCGGCCAGTTGCTCACCCAACTCCTCGCACTCAGTGGCGCGACCGTCGTCGGCGTCACCCGCTCGGAGTGGAAGCGTGAGCTGGCAAAGGAGAACGGAGCATCGGATGCGGCTGACCCCGCCGGGGCCGAAGGCCTCCTCGAGGAGCTCACCGAAGGACGCGGTCCTGCGCTGGTGGTGGAGGCGGTGGGCCTGGAGGCCACGCTGGCTCAGGCGATCGAGATGGTTGGTATCGGCGGGGAGATCCTGGCTTTTGGCACAATCATCGGCGGCGTCGCCGGGCTTCCTTACTACCACCTCTATCACAAGGAGCTCACCCTCCACAGCCCGCGAGCCGCTGTGATCGAGGACTACGTCGACGCAGTTGCGCTGGCTGCTGGCGGTGCGGTGCAGCTCGAGCCGATCGTGACTCATGAGCTTTCTCTGGAAGATGCGGCGAAAGCATTTCAGTTGGTGCAGGACTCGTCGGCGCTCAAGGTGCTGATGAAGGTCTCCTGATATTCGGAGGCGCCACGCGATTCCTGACAAGGGGGTCGGTATGCGTTTTGATAGATTGCTGACCGGCCGGTGACGATGAAGGGAGTGTCCGCCTGGTGGAGAGCAACGTTCGCCTGGCATCCATAGGTCTGGGTTGGTGGGGAGGGGTCCTCGCCAGGGGAGCGATGACAGCCGGCGCAGAGATCGTCGGCGGTTACGCCCGAAGTGAGGAGTCGCGCCGCTCCTTCGTCGAGGAGCATGGTGGTCGTCCCTTCCAGACCTTCGATGAGGTGCTGGAAGCCGACGACGTCGACGCGATATTGGTGGCCACCCCCCATACCACCCATGCCGACCTGACCATCGCAGCCGCCGACGCCGGAAAGCACGTCTTCGTCGACAAGCCGTTCACCCTCGACGTGGCCTCGGGGAGGAAGGCGATCGCCGCAACCGAGAGCGCAGGAGTCGTCCTCCAGGTGGGGCACAACAGACGGCGCCAGCCTGCGAATCGTCGCATCAAGCAGCTCATCGATGACGGCGCACTAGGGACCGTGACCATGATCGAGACCCACCAGAGCACGCCCAACGCCCTCGGTTTCGAGCCTGGCTACTGGAGGGCCAACGATACCGAAAGCCCACTGGGCGGGATGACCAGCCTCGGGGTGCACATGCTCGACACCATGACCTACCTGCTCGGTGAGATCGAGACCGTCTTCGCGGTGAGCAAGGGCATCATCGACTTTCCCCCTATCGATCACGCCACGGCACTTCTCTTCGAGTTCTCCTCGGGTCCTCTCGGCTACCTGGGCACCTCTTTCGTCGTTCCCAGGGTGACCACGGTCGCGGTGCGTGGCACCGCTGCCAGCGCCGTCAACGAGGTGGACGGGCACCGGTTCCTGTGGCAGGCGATCGAAGATCAGAAGCCCATCGAGCAGCCGATCGAAGTTCTGGACACGGTCGCCGACCAACTCGGCGAGTTCGTGCGCTCGATTCGGGGAGAGGCCCAGCCGGAGACCGGAGGTCGGGAGGGCATCGAGGTCGTTGCCATCCTCGAAGCGGCGCAGGCGTCGGCGAAGTCGGGTGTGCCGCAATCGGTGGCCGAGTATCGCCAGCCGTGATCCCGAGATCGCTACGGGTGGATGCGATCGGCGAGCAAGCGCGCCAGGGCTGCGGCATCCAGTTCCCCCAATCCCTCTTCTACGGCCAGCTGATACCAGGAGAGTGATGTGTCGAGCATGGGAGTCGGGACGCCAAGGTCACGGGCGAACCGCCCGATCACGTCCAAGTCCTTCAAAAACATGCTGAGCCGAGCCGCTGGTGGATAATCGTCGGCGACGATCATGGGGCCCCGGATCTCCAAGATCCGAGAGCTCCCTACCCCTGCCGAGATGACTTCGAGGATGCGGGCGGGGTCGAGACCCGCCGCTGTTCCCAACACGAACATCTCGGCGGTCGCCAGGTTGTGGACGGACACCAGCAGGTTGGCCAGGTACTTCATTTTGGAGCCATTTCCATACTCGCCCACGTCGTATGTGGTTTTGGCCAGAGTTTCAAAAACGGGTCTGGTCCGCTCTATGGTCGCCGGGTCGCCGCTGGCGTAGATGACGATGTCGCCGGCCTCCGCCTGGAGTCCGGTGCCGCTGACCGGGGCGTCCAACACCACCGCTCCCGCCGATTCGAGCCGGGTCCGCACCCACTCCTTGTCGTCCAAGGCGAAGGTGCCCATCTCGACTACGACCAACCGTTGTCCGGCTCCCTCCGCCAGGCCCTCCGGCCCGGCCACCGTGTCGCGGAGCGCTGGCGCGTCGGGGAGGGCGAGAAGGACTACGTCGGAGGACTTCCCCACCTCGGCGCTGGATGTCGCCGGGTGCCCACCCAGGCCTTCGAGGGCCAGCATCGGCGATGATGCCACGTCGTGTCCGACCACCTGGTAGCCGGCTGCAAGGAGCTTGCGAGCATAAGCGATGCCCATGATGCCGACGCCGACGATTCCGATGCGGTCCACGCTTGGTCAGCCCGTCTGATCTTCGAGAAACCGCTCGATGACGGCCAACAAGGCATCGGGCTTCTCCAGCTGAGGGCAATGCCCGCAGCCGGGAATCTCAGCAGTGGTGGCCTGGCGGATCGCGGCGGCCACGGCCCTGCCCATTTCCGGGGGTGTCGTTTGGTCGATGCTCCCGAGCACTACCAGTGTGGGGTTGACGATCTCGGCGAGGTGCTCGCTCAGGTCGAGGACTGCGAGTGCCCGACACGCGGCAGCGAAAGCGATCGGGTCGATGGCCTCGAGCACAAGGCGGCGCTGAGTTGTCGCCTCCGGGTGAGCCTGCACGTAGGACGGGGGGAAGATGCGCGCTACGGCGATGTCGGCCACCGCCGCCATCCCTTCGCTCTCGGCGATACCTGCCATGGTATGGAAGGCGCCCTTGCGATCGTCGGGAAAGGTCGGGCCGGTGTTCGACGCGATCAGAGCTCCGAAGCGGTCACCATGCCTTATCGCCAGGGTCAGCGCCACGAAGGAGCCCAGGCCGTTGCCGAGCACCACCGTCTCAGGGCCACATCCCAGGCCTTCCATGGACGTCGCCACGACATCAGCCAGATCCGAGAGCGAGACTTCGGTAGAACCGAGGGGCGTGGAGGCACCGAACCCCGGGAGATGGACCCGGTGAACCGTCATGTCCTCCGACAGAGAGCCGGCCACTCGGTCGAAGGCCTCGGGACCGGTGAGCAGCGAATGAAGGATCACGAAGTCAGGCCCGCTCCCCGACGTATCGACCTGCACCTTCCCCTGCCCGACATCGACCAAGAGCTCGACAGGAGGAGTCATGGCCCCGATGATACGGTTGTCATCGCCGTCGGGCCCTCGAACGCGTTTGACACGGCCGTCCGGTTGAGGTTCAGCCACGGGCCGATTGGATAGCCTGCCACACCCGGGGCGCGGTCAGCGGAAAGTCGAGCGAGCGGACACCTATAGGGCGCAGAGCGTCGTGGACGGCATTGAGTATCGCTCCCGGCACCCCGATGCATCCCGTCTCACCGGTTCCCTTGGCCCCCAGCGGGTTGGAGGGAGCGGGGTGAACCAGGCGGTGTGTTCTCAGCGGCATCGCCTGAGTGGCGCTCGGGATCAGATACGTCACCAGGTTGGCAGTCAGAAGTTGACCTTCGTCGTCGTAGATGACGCCCTCCAACAGTGCCTCACCGATGCCTTGCATGACGGACCCGTGGACCTGGCCCTCGACCACCATCGGGTTCAGTACCGTCCCGCAGTCGTCTACGACGACCAGCGAGACGAGGTTGACGTGCCCGGTCTCCAGCTCGACTTCGACCACGGCGACATGCGCACCGTAGGGAAAGGTCTGTGCCCCCGGAATGAACATCTCCTCCGCCCACAAGTCGAGTCCCATCGAAGAGGCATGCGCCACCACTCGAGCAAAGCCGACCTCGCTGCCTGGAGAGCCGACGACGCGAAAGGCTCCGTCGGTCAGTTCGAGGTCCGCTTCCGAGGCCTCCAACAGGTCAGCTGCGGCCCGCATGGATCGTCTCTTCACTTCCATCGCAGTCCGCCACACTGCGGAGCCCCCCACCTGCGCCGACCTGCTGCCGAAGCTGCCTACCCCGTCGGCCACCTTGGCGGTGTCCCCGGCGATGAACACCACCTGATCCATGGGCACCGAGAACACCGATGACGCGATCTGAGACCACACCGTCCGGTGGGCCTGGCCCGATGGCGTAGATCCGGTGCGCACCTCGATGGCGCCATCGGGCCGCATCTCCACTCGACCCCACTCGCCGGAGTCGATGGCCCCTCCAGCACGTTCTACGAAAGTGGCGATGCCGATCCCGATCGGGTTGGCGCCGTTGCTTCGTCTTGCTTCTTGCTCGGCCCGCCAATGACCGACGTCGAGGGCTTCGAGAGCGATCTCGAGGGCGGTGGTGTAGTCCCCCGAGTCGTACAGGGCGCCGGTCTGGGTCTTGAAGGGAAGCGACGTCGAGGGGATCAGGTTCTTGGCCCGTACGACTTCAGGCGCCAATCCCAACTCGGCCGCGAACGCGTCCACGGCTCGCTCGATCGCGATTGCGGCTTCCGGGCGCCCTGCCCCGCGATAGGGACCGGTGGGAGCCTTGTTGGTCACAGCCACTCGGGCGCGCACCTGAAAATGCTCGATGTCATAGAGGCCTTGTGCCACCAGTTGGGAGAAGGTGGGCACCCGGGCACCCGCAGCGGGATAGGCTCCCACGTCTCCAAGGATGTCGGAGGAGACGAAGCGGATCCTCCCGTCTTCGTCACCGCCGATCTCGACTCGAACCGTCTGCCCGCGTCCATGGGTGCCCGAGAGCAGTTGCTCGCGTCTCGTCTGCAGCCAGACGACCGGGCGGCCCAGGCCGCGGGCGACGGCTGCCACCACGGCATACTCGGTGTAGAAGGGGCCTTTGGTTCCGAAAGCACCGCCCACGTCTGGCACCCGGGCGCGGATCTTCCCCGGTGGGATGCCGAGGAGGGGCCCCAGCGTCCGGGGGAGGCGCCACGGGGCTTGATGTCCACACCAGACCTCCAATCCGTCTTGGTCATCGGGTCGCACCAGGATCGCCAGGGGCTCGATGGTCACTGGAGAGAGACGGGGAATCTCGATCTCCACTGTGGCCTGTCTCGTCACCGCGGGCCTGGGCCCGGAGCTGCCGACGGTTTGGTCGAGGACCAGGTTGGTTCCCGCCTCGGGGAACAGCAGGACCTCATCATGAAGTGCTGACTGCACGTCGGTGACTGCCGGCAGGGAGTCGATGTCCACCCACACCTGGTCTGCGGCGTCGGCAGCCTGTGCCGCCGTCTCCGCAACCACCACGGCGATCGGGTCGCCGACATGACGCACACGGCCCCGGGCCAGGGCCGGTTGACCCATGCCTCGAGCCTCGGGCGGCCCCGGCGCATGGGACGACGGAAGGTCGGGTAGGCCGATCTCTTCCTGGCGGAACACCGCCACCACTCCAGGCATGTCGAGGGCGGCCTCGATGGGGGGTGGTTCGAAAGTCCCGTGGGCCAGCGGGCTCCTCACGAACGAACAGTGCAGGGTCTCCTCCTCGACGAGGTCGGCGACATATGAGCCATGGCCGGTGAGGAGGGGCCGATCCTCCAGCCTCAACGGCGAGTCGCCGAGCGCGGTCATCCCAGGAATTTGCGGGCGTTACCGGAGAGGATTGCGTCCCTCTGCGCCGGCTCGAGGTCGGGGACGGCATCGATCAACGCCACGGGGTCGTCGTCGCCCATCTCGAAGGGGTAGTCAGTGCCTACCAGGATCCGCTCCGCCCCCATGATGTCGATGAGGAAGCGGAGCGCTCGCGGGTCGTGGACCACCGTGTCGACATAGAGCAGCTGGAGGTAGTCGCTGGGCAAACGGCTCGCCTGCTGTGCGGCCAGCTCGGGTTTGGCCAGATAGCCCCGGTCGAGACGCCCGATCTGATAGGGGAGGAAGCCGCCGCCGTGGACGGCGCAGAGCCTGAGATCGGGGAACCGGTCGAATACACCGGAGTAGATCAGCCCGGCGAGTGCGATCGTCGTCTCGGCGGGGCGGCCAACCGAATTGTCCATGAAGTAGCGATCGAGGGCCACGCCGGCGAGAGGGGCCATAGGGTGGAGGATCACGAGGGCTCCCAACGCCTCCGCAGCCTCCCACACGTCGTCCAACCCGGCACGGTCGATCCATTCGGGGCCGACGGTGGTTGCAACCTGAGCTCCCACCATGCCCAGCTCATGGACTGCCCTATGCAGTTCCCCGGCTGCGGCCGTCGGTTCCTGAAGGGGGAGGTTGGCGACCGGCCGGAGCCGACTGGGATGCTGGCCTGCTTCCTCGGCGAGGCAATCGTTCTGCGCTCTCGAATACGACACTGCTTCTCGCTTCGCGAGGTCGTATCCGGTGAGATCGATCCAGCCGCTGAGAAGTTGTATTTCGATGCCCATCCGATCCATGTCGGCGATCCGTTGCGGGAGCTCGCTCAAACTGTCCCGTATCGGCCCGCTGGTGAATCGGTCGTTGAAACGGACGCAGCTGCCCCTGGGTGTTTCGAGTACTTCTGCGCCGTGACCCGCTCCCGATCGCACCAGCCAATCACGAAACGACCTGGGGATGCAATGTGCGTGGACGTCGACACTCATGGGGCGACGATAATGCATGTCTGCAATCGATTGCAGGGCGAGGCCCGGGTACAGCGCTCACACCATGCTCAGACGAGGTCGGGTGTTCGCTCCAGCACACAAGCAGCGACGTGGCCTTCGCCGCGTGAGCTGAGCGCGACCTCAGGAACAGGCTGGAAGGCGACATGCAACTTCGTTCCGTCCTGCTTCAGGTCCACGAGTGCTTGGCGTGCGGCTGCGGGCACTTTCTCCGATCGCAGGGCCGTCGCCAGGGCGCCGGTCGCCGCCTCATCGGAGAAGACCAAGTCGGCAGTGAAGGCATCCTCTCTGGTGACTCCGGTCAAACCGTCGAACATTCCGGGTTCGTCTTCCAGCCAGCGCACCACGTCGTCGATCTCCCAGCCGCATATCGGCGTCGCCACCGGGCACCTGGTGTGAAAACGACAACCCTGTGGCGGTCGAGCCGGGTCGGGGACGGACCCCTCCAGAGTCATGAGCGCGGCGTCAGGGTCGTCCTCGACGTCGGGACTGGCACGAAGCAGCGCCTCTGTGTAGGGGTGGCGGCCGTCGTCGAAGATGTCATCCGTGCTGCCCGCCTCTGCCACCTTCCCCAGGTACATCACCACCACCCTGTCCGCCATGTGGCGAACCACTGAGAGGTCGTGGGTGATGAACAGATAGGTCAGATGCAGCTCCCGCTGGAGGTCGTTCAAGAGGTTCAGGATCTGGGCCTGGACGGACACGTCGAGGGCAGAAGTCGGCTCGTCGAGGATGATCAGCTCCGGATCGAGGGCGAGGGCCCGCGCGATGGAGAGACGCTGCCGCTGACCGCCGGAGAACTGGTGGGGGTACCGGTAGAGGTGCTGGCGGACCATGCCCACCCGCTCCAGCAACTCGACGACACGCTCCGTGAGCTGGTCGCCTGCGGCCTCCTTGTGGACTTTGAGCGGACGTCCGACGATCTCGCGGACCAAGTGCCGGGGATTGAGCGAAGCAAAGGCGTCCTGGAACACGACCTGGCAATTCCTCCGATACCGGGTCCAGGAGCCCTTATCGAGCCGATCGACTCGATGCTCCCGGTCGAGCTGCTGCAACTCTGTCCGCATCTCGTCAGTCCGGTCCGCCTCGTCGACTGCAAGGATGGAGTCGAGGCGGTCGTGCTCCTCGGTGGAGAGGTCGAAGTAGACGCCACCGGCGGTGGGATCGGTCAGCCCGCTGACACATCGGCCCAACGTGGTCTTGCCACATCCGCTCTCCCCAACCAGGCCCACCGTCTCACCCATGGGAATATCGAAGCTGACGCCGTCGACGGCCCGGACATGGCCGGCTACACGCTGCAAGGCCCCTTCCCGGATCGGGAAGTGCTTCTGCAACTCTCGCACCGAAATCGCCACCTCGCCGCGCAGTGAGGTGCCCGGGGCGCCAGGCGAATCGACCGTGGCAGTCACGACGTGACCTTGGAGAACGAAGGCAGCTCGGCGGCATCCTCCGGCGGGTTGTGGATGAAACACGCCACGGCATGCTGATCCAAGCCCGACTCGAGGTGGGGATCGATCTCACCGCAAATCGAAACTGCGAAGGAGCAGCGCTCTACGAACCGGCACGACGGAGGCGGGTCGATCAGCTCCGGGACCGTTCCTTTGATGGCGACGAGTTGGCCGCGGGCATGGGCCCGGGAGGGGATTGCCGCGATCAGGCCCTGCGTGTAGGGATGTAGGGGATTGGCGAAGATTGTCTCGGTGGGCCCGATCTCGACGATGCGGCCTGCGTACATGACGGCCACGCGGTCACACACCCGGCGAACGAGGGAGAGATCGTGGCTGATGTAGAGGACAGCCGACTTGTGTCGACTCTGCAGCTCCTTGATCAGCTCGATTATCCGAGCCTGGACCGTGACGTCGAGGGCCGTGGTCGGCTCATCGGCGATGAGCAGGTCGGGGTTGCAGGCCAGGGCTTGGGCGATCATCACCCGCTGCTTCATGCCGCCGGACAGCTCATGCGGGTAGCGCTCCATCACCTTGGCCGGGTTGGGGATCTGGGTTTCGGCCAGGGCGGCGGCGACCAACTCGTCGATCACCTCCTCGATTCGCTCACGTTGCCCGCGCATCGGGGGGAGGCTGAGCAACGCCTTCTCGAAGAGACGTGACTTCTGCGCCACGTGACGACGTAGCAGCGGATTGCGACTCGTTCCCAGCCCGGCCCGTTCCAGCACCTCGTCGGTGCGGTGTTGCGAGAAGACCTCGGCGATCTGGTTTCGCACGATGAGCGCCGGGTTGAGCGCCTTGGCGGGGTCCTGGAAGATCATCGCGATGCGGTCCCCCCGGATCTCGCGCAGTTCCCGTACGGGTATCCGGCTGAGGTCGATGGTCTCGAATCCTGTGTCGTCACAGTCCGCACAGCCCGCGCCGCCGCATCCCGTGCAGGCAACCGGCAGGCGCCCGGTGCCCTCGCAGTGCTCACAACCCGATCCGGAGCAGTGTGAGCAAGGAATGTGGGGCCGGAAGTAGACCGCGCCTCCGGCGTGTATCCCGGGCGGCATCGGCACCAGACGCAAGAAGGAGCGGGCGGTGACGGTCTTCCCGCAACCAGTTTCCCCGACCAGCCCCAACGTCTCTCCGTCACGGATGTCGAAGTTCACGCCGTCGACGGCGTGAACGCGACCGGCCTTCGACTCGAAATGCACCCGTAGCCCCACGACGGAGGCCACGTTCCCCGCGGTGTCGACGTTCGGCTCCGTTGCCCGTGCCACCGTCACCGCTTCGCCTCCGTGCGGGGGTCGAGGATGTCACGGAGGCCGTCGCCAACGAGGTTGAAAGCGAGGGCCCACAGGAAGACCATGAGACCCGGGAAAGTGGATGCCCACCAGCGACCGGCGGATATCCCGGCCTGCCCTTGGCTGACGAGCACCCCCCACTCCGCCAGCCCGGCTTCGGCGAGACCGATGAAGCTGAGGGTGGCTCCGATCAAGACGACGTTTCCCATGTCGAGGGTGGCCTGGACGACGACTGGGGTGATCGAGTTCGGCAAGACGTCTTTCATGTATATGCGCAGGCTGGAGTCGCCTATCACACGGGCAGCATCGACGTACTCGTTCTGCTTGATGTGGATGACCTGGCCCCGGATGATCCGGGCGTACTTCACCCAGAAGACCGCGGCCAGGGCGAGGATGATGTTTCCGAAGGACGGGCCGAGCACTGCGGCGATGGCGAGGGCGAAGATCAGCTCCGGGATCGACAAGAAGACGTCGACGAGACGCATCAGGAACTCGTCGATCTTTCCTCCGACAAAGCCGGCGAGGCTGCCCACGATGAGACCGATCACCACTGTGATCGAGACCACGATCAGTGAGAGCCGCAGCGATATGCGCGCCCCCCAGATCACGCCGTAGAGGACGTCGCCTCCTTGCTGGGTCGTCCCCAGGATGTGCCCCGGGGTTCCTGGAGGCTCGTTGAGGGCGCCCCAATCACGTGGCATCTGATAGGGGT